>JAURIP010000002.1 GCA_030832695.1 Sediminibacterium sp.
CGATCTCCACCACCAAAACGCATGGTAAATGCCATTGGGGCTACTGAGGTAGTTGCTTTTTTACATACGTAATTAGCAATCGTTTTAGTTTCATCAGATAATTTCCAGTTATTGGGTTTTAAGGTATCGATGATTAAATATTCATTTTCAAATATTGAACGCGCCTCATATTGCATTTGAGAGGCAATATCAGTATACGTATTTGTTTCAGGCATTCTGAACATAAAACCCATGCCTCTTGAACCACTACTGCCGGGTGCGCCGCTATTTGCGAAAGGATCAGGGGCATCTTCATTGGGAAGCGTTTTAAAAACGGTTGCTTGTTCGTTAAATACTAGTTCGAATTTTTCAGATCTAAATTCGGGAATATTACGTCTCATTTCAGGGTCCGTAATCATTTTGTGCATATTAATTTTTCTTTCGAAAATTAACTTACCATCTTTTACCTGGGCCATTACAGTTGACAAAGATAATACAACCATCGTTATTAATAAAATCATTTTACGCATATACTTTTTTTAATGTGTTTATAAAGATAATTAATTTTACATTCTAATAGTCATTCCCCCAGTTCTTCCGCCATTACCACCTAAACCAGATTTTTGTAAGCTATATATAAAGCTTAACATAAAATACTGATTAATAACATTATAATACTGATCCACAATTTGGTTTTGAGATACATTACGGCTAATACCCGCATTTTTATTCAAAATATCAAATGCACTTACTTTTAATTCAGCGCGCTTGTTCTTCAAGAAAAATTTAGAAAAATTTGCATTCCAAATAGGTATTGCAGTATTGAAACCTTCTGCACGACCTGAGTTAATCGTATAGTTAAAGGATTGATTCAATAAAAAATTAAATGGTAAATAATTATCCATCTCCGCACTAAATACCTTGGTTAAGTAATTGGTATTTAAAGCTGAATTAATTTGATTATTTGTTTTATTATACGAATACCGTGCAGATAAATCTAAATCGATTTTTTCATCAATTTGGAAATTATACCTGAAGGATGGGCCAAATGATTTTGTAACAATGGTATTTAATAAGCCGTTGGTGTAAGAAATATTATTATTCAACCCTGTGTTCAACCCAAAATTAAATCTTGAAAATAGCTTCTTCATGCCAAATCCATAATTCAATGAACCAAATACACGATAAGCGCCGTTAACGTTTACTGGTTTAGAAAGGGTTACCCTTGAAGGTAAAATACTATCATAATTTATAATTGAGTTATTGGTCGTAGATGCATTCACAGTAGCAAAGAAATTCTTTTGAGAAATTACTTTGGAGGAGTAGAACCTGATATTGACATTGTGTTGGTAGCTACGCTTCAAATCAGGATTACCAATAGTTTGTCTGTTAATATTGCTTTGATCCAACACCGGTTGTAATTGGGTGATGGATGGCTGATTGGTTGAAGTACGATAGTCTATATTCAAATTCTTAGTTTGAGAAAAATTGTATCTAAACATTGCGGAAGGTAAGATGTCCTTAAAGTCCTGATTCAATTTTGTTTTTGCACTCACGTTTTCTCCATTCAATTTCGCATTTTGTAATGCAAATCCAGATGCAAAATTAAATTTACGTTGGTTTGTGCGATAGTTCATGCCACCACCTGAATAGGTATACTCACTATTAAATTCGTTGGTTAAGCGCGTATTTAAAACATCATAATTACCATTTGAATTTTTATCATACACTTTTTTACTACTACTGCCAATGCTTTGACTTAAGTAAGCATTCATTTCTAATAAGGATCTTTTACCCAATGGCTCTGTATAAATTACATTCGCCGAATAGGTGGTTGTATTTCCTTTGCGCAAATTTTGTTGGTCTAAAATTGAATCTTTTACTTTAATACCTCCAGTATAAAATCCCTGTGTAGTATATTGACCACCATTTGAATTTGAGGTATTATATCCATTGGTAATCGTGGATGAAATAGTACGACCTTTTTTAGCAAATTTTTTCTTTAATAATAATGTATTATTAAAATTAGTTGCATCTGTTGCGCTTGAAGATTTTGTATTAGTATTATTAGTTCTTACCCCACTTGGTAAAAGTGTTTCAGAACTTGATTCGCTTTCTGATGTACCATTTGAACTTCCAATACTAGGCGTTAACTTATAGGAAAAGGATTCAGAAACTTTATGATCAATCGTACTTCCAATACTCTGTTGTTTATTTTTTGAAGTACTTCTTGAATTATCATATCGGTTAAATAAATTCCCTGGCGTTAAATTTTGTGTATAGGAATTACTTTTATTAAAACGATCAATATCACTCAAGGATAGGTTCGCATTAAAATCAGTTCTTTTATCATTAAATACATTGGAGTAATTACCACCACCTGAAATTGTTGTAGCAACGCCTTCGCCACCACCACCGCCGCCACCGCCATTTCCACCGCCACCGCCACCAAAGGACATTCCACCACCACCACCACCAGGACGGCCACCACCACCACCGCCAGAGAAGCTAGAAAAGTCACGGGCTGAAAAATCCTGCCGATTAATATTATTACCAGAACCAATAATAGAGAACTGCTCATCATTATTGATTCTATTTAAATTTCCTCTTAAATCAAAACGTTCTGGGACACCGCCACCGCCTGTTAATTTTCCAAAATTGGATTGGTTTCTGTCCTTTTTCACCTTTAAGTTAATAGCAGTTTCTTCGCTACCATCATCAATACCTGTAAACATGGATTGATCGGATTTGCGATCATATACCTGAATTTTGTCAATTGCATCCGCAGGTAAGTTACGTGTAGCCATTTTAGGGTCACCTGTAAAAAACTCTTTTCCATTCACGAATACCTTAGTGACTGTTTTACCATTCACCGTAATGGCACCTGATTTATCCACCTCAATACCTGGCATCTTTTTCAATAAATCCTCCACCACAGCATTGGGAGCTGTTTTAAAATTTTCAGCATTAAACTCAATAGAGTCTCCGTTAATCACCACTGGAGGCCTACGAGCAGTAACGGTCACTGTTGACAAACTGCTTGCATCCAGCATATATATGTTCGCTAAATCTATTTTGGCATTTTTGCCAGTTTTAAAGGCAATCCATTGTTGAATAAAACCAACATAGGAAATGGAAATTAAATAGCTTCCGACTGGAACTGACTTCACGGAGAAAAATCCCTGTTCATTACTTCTTGCAAAGCTCACTAATGAAGAATCCTTCGCTTTTACTATTGAAATGGTTGCAGAAGCCAAGTTTCGCTTGCTTACACTATCCACTACGGTTCCCTCAATGGTAAACGTTTGCGCTATACCCAACAAACTCATCCCTAAAAACATCGTTAACAAAAATCCTTTCATTTTGATTATTTTATTCATTTTATAAAATTACGACACAATTCGTAAATAGTTGGTTTTGCAGGCTTTTAAGGACCCAGTTTTTATATAAAACAGCTCATTTTTGGATAAGCGGTAATTTCAAATTAAAATTCGATGGTTACACCCCCTTTTAGTAATATTATAAGCTGAATTGGCATGTAAGCAACCGCCTTTTGACGCTTATTTTGGTGGATAGTTTAACCAAAATATAGGGTTTGGGATGAACGGCGGGTATCGCTATTGTGGACCCTATCAATAACAAGTAAACCACTTCACTAAAAAACTTAAATGGAGCCATCCATAATTAACCAAAACGCACACCCTGAATTCTATAAACGATGATTTAACTGTACTTATTTTATTGTAAATTTAATTTCTAAAAATAGGCAAAATGCAAAATTCAAGACGAAAATTTATTCAAAACGCTTCATTGGTATTAGCAGGCGCAAGTTTAAAACCAAGTGTGTTATGGTCAAAAAATGACACCATTGCAAAAGTTAAAAATTTAATTGGTATACAATTATATTCTGTTCGTGCAGATATGGGAAAAAATCCACTAGATACTTTAACCGAATTGGCAAAAATGGGCTATGAGCATGTGGAACACGCTAATTATATTAATCGTAAATTTTATGGTTGGACGGCTACTGAATTTAAGAAAGTATTGGACTCTTTAGGATTACATATGCCAAGTGGTCACACCGTTATGGATTTAAATCATTTTGATAAAGCAAAAAATGATTTTACGGATGCTTGGAAATATACCATTGATGATGCTGCTACACTTGGTCAAACTTATGTGATTAGTCCTTCCATTGATTCAAAAGTTAGAAAATCATTTGACGCATTTATGTTTCAAGTAGAATTATTTAATAAGTGTGGCGAGTTATGTAAAAAACAAGGAATGAAATTTGGCTACCATAATCATGATTTTGAATTTAAAGAAAAAGTAAATGGTGAATTAATTTATGATTTAATTTTAAAACATACGGATCCTTCATTAGTAGTGCAACAACTTGACTTTGGTAATATGTATGGCGCTGGTGCAAGAGGAGACGATTGGATTAATAAATACCCTGGCCGTTTCCCATCCTTACATGTAAAAGATGAAATCAAAGTTGCGAAAGGTGAGATGGGTGATGGTTATGAGAGTACTATCCTCGGCGATGGCGTTGTGAATCCTAAGGCAATCGCATTGCTTGCTAAAAAAATTGGTGGAGCACATCATTATATTGTGGAGCAAGAATCCTATCAAGATAAAACACCACTTGAAGCTGCTAAAATAGATTTAGCACGTATAAAATCTTGGGGTATTTAATGCGCTATTATTTTAATTAATTTACTATTTAGTAAAAAGGGGCCAATTTTATTAAAAATTAGGAGACTATAAAATATGAAAAAGCTTTATCTAATTTTAATATTGGTCATGGTGGGTAATGCTATTCAACCAAGCATTTCTAATGCCCAGAAATTTACCGCACTTGAAAAAGTGAGATGGGAAAAACAGGCAAACCAAGTAACTATTATTAGAGATGAATGGGGCATCCCACACATTTACGGTAAAACAGATGCGGATGCCGTTTTTGGTTTAATGTATGCGCAATGCGAGGAAAATTTTGAGCAAATTGAACTGAATTATTTAGAAATGTTAGGGAGAACCGCTGAAATAAAAGGAGCTAATGCAATTTATGATGACTTAATGATGCGACTAATTCAAGACAGCAGCGATGCTATTAAAGATTTTAATAACGCTCCTGCCTGGTTTAAAGCATTACTTGTTGCACATGCGGACGGATTAAATTATTATTTATACAAACACCCTGAGGTCAAACCAAAAGTAATTAATTACTTCAAACCCTGGTATCATTTAATGTGGACAGATGGAAGTGTTTCCCCGACTCGAACGGGTGGAATTAAAGTAAAGGATGTAAAACAGTTTTATGGTATTAATAAAAATATAGTTAGTATTTCAGCAGATATTACAACATCGCAACTCGATGAAAACGACCTCTCCCCTTATGATATGGAGGAAAAAACTTTAAAGGGATCCAATGGATTCGCTATCGCTCCCAAACATAGCAAAAATGGAACTGCCTTATTGTATATTAATCCACATGTTCCTTTTTATTTCAGATCAGAAATGCACATGTCAAGTGAACAAGGATTAAACGTATACGGTGCAGTTACTTGGGGACAAATGTTTATTTATCAGGGCTTCAATGAGCATTGTGGATGGATGCACACTACTGGTTATGCTGATGTAGCAGACGTTTTTGAAGAAAAAGTATCAAAAAAAAATGAGGCATGGTTTTATGAATTGGATAAAAAAACGATCCCGTTACAAAAAAAACAAATCCCAGTTAGTTATCTTGAAAATGGGGAAAGGCGAACCAAAAATTTTACAACTTATGCATCTGGGCATGGACCCATAATGGGAAGTCGAGAAGATAAATGGTTAAGCTTAAAGGAAAATAATCGTTCCTTAAATGCTTTGATTGAATGTTGGACTAGAACAAAAGCAAGCAATTTAAAAGAGTATCAAACTGCATTATCCTTATTATCCAACAACAGCAACAATACCGTATATGCGGATGCAGATGGAAATATTGCTTATTGGCATGGAAATTTTATCCCAAAAAGAAGTCTGCAATATAATTATAGTTTGCCCGTAGACGGTAGTATTAAAAATACCGACTGGCTGGGCGTACATTCATTAAACGAAATTGTTCAGGGCATAAATCCTACAAATGGGTGGTTGCAAAATTGCAACGCAACTCCTTTTACTATGGCAGGGGTAGCTAGTCCAAAAGCAAGTAACTACCCTTCATATATGGCGCCAGATGGTGAAAATGGTCGTGGTATAACTGCGGTAAAATTATTAGAGCAAATAGAAAAAATTGATATAGATGAATTAATCCAGCTTGGATACAACAAACATTTATCAGCCTTTGATATTTTGCTGCCATCCTTTTTAGCGGAGCTGAAAAAAGAAACGCTTTCCCCTTCACTTTCCAAAGCGGTCAACTATTTAAATAACTGGAATCATGATGCGGATGCACAATCCATTGCTACCACCATCGCTATTGAGTGGGCAACTAAATGGAGTTTGGAAATACCCGCTGCAACTACCGAAGAAGAAGGCACTCAAATCATAAAAAAATATGAGCGTATGGTGAAAGAGGTAAGTACACAAAAAAAGAAGGAATTATTAAAAACCACTTTGGAACAACTTGAAAAAATGTATGGAACATGGGAAATGCCTTGGGGCGAAATTAATCGCTACCAACGGACCAACCCTGGAAAAATGATGGATGATCAGGCCCCAAGTTGGGCAGTGTCTCAAGCTTCTTCCAAATGGGGATCGCTCCCATCCTTTGATAGTAAGCGATATGATGGCACAATAAAAAGGTATGGCTATAATGGGAATAGCTTTGTTGCTGCTGTTTCTTTTGGAAAAATCGTTGTTGCAAAGACAATCATCACGGGTGGTCAAAGTAGATTTTCAAATTCGAATCATTTTACAGACCAAGCCCAAGGATTTATTGATGGTCAATTTAAAACCATTCATTTTTATAAAGCGGATGTTTTAGCACATAAGGTAACATCATATAAACCAGGATTCATTAAATAGTGGTCATACAATTTTGTTAAAAAAGCTATTTTAACAAGGCCTGCTAAATTTTTAACATCAAACTGCTGCATCAATTTTGTTCGGTGTCCTTCAATAGTTCTTTTGCTATGCCCTACCTCGTTGGCAATTTCTTTACTAGATGCTTCTTGACAAATTCTGACTAATATGTATTTATCATAAATAGTTAATTGCTGCATGATTTCAATCTGCTTAATTTTTTCCATCTGATTCATTAATGCAAAAACTTTGTCTGCAATGGTTGTGCAAAAATATACCTTGTCCTGTTGTGCCATCAATAATGCTTTGACCCATTCTTTTTCAGAAATATGCCTGGACACAATCACCGAAAAACCATTATCGATTAAGTTATACAAATGCACTTCGTCCTCCTCATTAAATAACACCATAATAGGGATTCTTTTTTTGATAAGATGAATTGTTTGATAGGTTAATGGGTTACTAAAGTTTAACATGCCACTATCTAGCACAAGTACTTTTGGGAAATCATAACTGGGATGATCCTCAGACATGATTTCATTTAACATAGGTAGGTTGCGTATAATACGATAACCATTAAATTGGGGATGTTCATTAATGAGTGCGCCGCATCCCAATGCATATAGGGTTTGTTGGTCACAAATGATAACTTGACTTTGCATAAAATGATTTAACTGTTGACAATAGCATAAAGCAACAGAAACAGGCTAATTCATTGATAAACAAACTTATGTTTCCGTATCAAAGGCAATAAAATTGATTATAATTACCCCTATTCAAGTGTTTTCTATACCCCTGTCATAGCTTCTAAAAAACATAGGATTTATAAACGCTTAAATTAATACCCTTATTAATTTGTCAGTATTATATATTTTATAACTTCATTGATAATTACTAACCACATTACTATTATAACCATCCTTGCGTAACCTATTTTATCCTTTTGTTCCAGTGGGACATTTGAAAGTTTGGGTACTTGCTCCGGCATTAGATAACCCAGATCCTAATTTATCATACTACTATGACTTTAGTCAAAGTATTGCCGAATACACCCGTGTATTTGCCGAACTTGATTTACCCTGGAAATGGCAACCTGTTACTTTAGATACTTATAAAAACATTGTACAAGAAATTGCCAACGAGCGTCAAAAGGGTGTGTTTTTCCCAGTGGTATTAAATTTATGTGATGGAGATGAAATTAATGGTGCCCCAGGATTATCCGTTATAAAAGCATTAGAAGAAAAACAACTAGTGTACACGGGGGCGGACGATTATTTTTATGACATTACTACTTCTAAAATTCCAATGAAAATTGCATTTGATCAAGCAGGCGTGCCGACACCAAAGTGGGAAGCAATAAAAATAAATGAACCCGTAAAGCCGATTGATTTAATAAATAATTTAGGGAGCCCCTTAATCGTAAAACCTGCAGTGTCAGGTGGTAGCTTGGGATTGGGGATTAAAAATGTAGTTGACAATCCAACGGATTTGCAATTACAATTGGATAAAATGTTTAAAGGATATCGGGGTTGGAATTTATCCACCGATGGAATAGTTGCAGAATCATTTATACAAGGGCCTGAATATACTGTAATGATTGTGGGTTCACATCATCAGCCCGAATATGCAAAAATATATCCACCCGTAGAAAGAGTATTTCATGCATCACTTCCTGAGAAAGAAAAAATATTATCCTTTGATCGTTTGTGGGAAATTTATGAAGAGGAAACACCGATGCCCGAAGATGAAAATTTTTATCAATACCAATCGAGCCCTGATGAAATAAAGTTAGCCATTCAACAAGTTTCATGGGATGCCTATGCGGCAGTGAATGGAAAGGGTTATACAAGAGTGGATGTTCGTGTGGATGCAAACACAGGACAGCCCTATGTTTTAGAAGTAAATGCACAATGTGGAATTAGTGAGGACGAAAATTATACTTCCATTGGCGCAATTTTAAGATTCGCAAATCAAAGCTTTACTGAATTAATAATACATATTATTAATGATGCATTTGCCAGACGAAAAAAATAAATTTATGCGCCCCCTCCCCATTTTAAATAACCCAGATAGTTTCAAAAATTTAAAAATTTGTGTATTGCAACCCGACTATAGTACTTCGGGTGTGGATTATCAAAATTATGACCCCAAAAGAAATTTATCGGCCATCCTACCTGAAGCAAAAATTGATCACGTTTTTTTAAATAAACTCACTACCTACCAACAACTCAAACAACTCAAGGAACATAATTACGATATCTTTATTAATTTATGTGAAGGTTACTTGGAATGGAAAGTGCCTTCGATTGATGTGATTATGAGTTTGGATTTATTGGAACTTCCATATACAGGACCTTCGGTCAATTTATACGACCCGTCTAAAACCATCATGAAGTATTTGGCTTTTTGCGAGGATGTAAAAACGCCAGCACATATTTTAATTGAGTCCGAAGCCGACCTTTCATTGCTTCCAGGCAATTTAAATTTCCCGCTTTTTGTAAAACCAGCGAAAGCCGGTGATAGCTTAGGTGTGGACAACGCTTCTAAAGCAAATAATATAGCAGATTTAACAATAAAGGTTAAAAATATATTAAATGAATTCGGCTCCGCTTTGGTAGAAGAATATATTGATGGCCGTGAATTTACCGTACTCGTTTGCGGTAATCCTGATGGGAAAACTTGTACGAGCTTCACACCAGTTGAATATATTTTCCCAGCAGGTTTTGCATTTAAAACTTATGCATTAAAAACTTCTGAATTACACCCTAATGCAAATATTCCGGTGAAGGATCCTGCATTAGCAAAAAAATTACAAAGTATCGGCGAACAAGTTTTTATGTCCTTTAACGGGGTGGGCTATGCGCGCATGGATTTTAGAATGGATGCAAAAGGCGATATTTATTTTTTAGAGATCAATTTTACTTGTTCTGTTTTTTATGCGGAAGGGCTTGAAGGTTCAGCAGACTATATATTAATGCATGATGGTGCTGGCCAAAGAGGATTTTTAGAACGCATTATTATTGAGGGCTTGGCGCGATATCAAAAAAAGGAAAAATTATTTGTTATCAAAGGAAATGCGATTTCAGGATATGGCATGTACGCGAAGTACGATCTGCCAAAAAATACAATGTTATTTAAAGGGGAGGAAAAAGCGCAACGCATTGTTACCAAAAAATATGTTGATGAAAATTGGGATGAACGCGAAAAATTGAATTTTAGACGTTACGCTTATCCGATTGGCAAGGAAGTATATATTTTATGGGACCTGCAACCTGAAGCATGGTCACCACAAAATCACCATTGCGAGGCCAACTGTACCTATGTTGGATTAAACGTTATCACGAATATGGAGGTTAAAAAAGGGGAAGAGCTTACTTTAGATTATGCACAATTCTTAGACCACACCATGGAACCGTTTAATTGTAATTGCGGTGCAAGTACTTGCAGAGGCTTAATTGAAGGGAATGTGCAATTTTCAAAGTAGTATCAATTACGCAATATCACCGGCTTCTATTAAATTACTTGTTTCCCTATTCGGTTTTCCTTAAATTGGGGTATCAAATAATTAGATGCTTTATGAAAAAAATTAGTTTCGGCTTTATCGCAGTTTGTATTTTTTGTTTCAATGCAAATTCGCAAAATCCACCAAAAAAAGATAATAGCGGTATTACGCCTGAAAAATTAGAATCATGGGTGCCAGTTCCAATTATTACCGCAGGTAATAGTAACTCAGATGCTCCATCGGATGCGATCATTTTATTTAATGGCAAAGATTTATCCGCTTTTCAAAGAAAAGATGGCAGTCCTGCCAAATGGCGACTAGATCCAGAAGGAACAGTTACTGATATTAAAGGAGCCGGTGATTTAATTACCAAAAAGGCATTTGGCAACTGTCAATTACATGTAGAATTTAGAACACCTGCAGAAGTAAAAAACAGTGGTCAAGCAAGAGGTAATAGTGGCGTGTACTTTATGGGTAAGTATGAGGTGCAAGTTTTGGACTCCTATGATAATGTTACCTACTCCAATGGGCAAGCTGCTGCAGTTTATAAGCAATATGCGCCATTAGTGAATGCAAGTCGTAAACCAGGTGAGTGGCAAACCTATGATATCATTTTTACAGCACCCATCTTTAAAGAAAATGGTGATATGGAATCACCAGGTCGTTTAACTGTTATACATAATGGTGTGCTTGTTCAAAACAATGTTGCTATTTTGGGGCCTACAGATTATGCAACGGTACCGGTTTATAAAAAGCATGATTCTAAACTTCCTTTATTATTCCAGGATCATGGTGATAATGGTAACCCGATTAGTTATCGAAATATTTGGATCAGAGAATTATAAAAATGTATCAGCAGGCTTTTATTTTCGCCTATTCGCCAAGCCCTGAATTTAGTCAATGAATTCAGGGCTTTTTGTATAAGAGACTTCACTAGGGCGCAAAAATTATAGCGTTTATAAAAAATAATGTAACTTAATGTTCATGATTACGCTTGGTAAATATCATCCGCCTGCTATTATGGAACCATTCACTCCTTTTTGGTGGGAATGTATGGTCATGATTATTTTAATCATCACTATTGTGGTTCGCGTGCCATTTCATTTTAAAAAAGTGAATCCTAAAACCTACGCCACTTTTATTGCTTTATTTTTTTCAATCAATTTTATTGTTGAAAATTATAATGTCTATCAACAAGGTTATTGGAACTTACAGCAAAACCTACCGGTACACTTATGTAGTATTAGTTATTTTTTATGTATTGCACTATTAATAAATTACAAGCAATGGGTCGCCGAATGCGTTTACTATTGGGGATTGGCAGGTGGGATTCACGCTTTGCTAACTCCGGAATTTACGGTAGGGATGGATGGCTATAATTTTTACGCCTACTTTATTAACCATGCAGGCATGTTGTTAGTCGTCGCCTATATGATTTTACATTTAAATTTTAGGCCGCGTCCAAAATCTTGGATTAGAATGTTTGGGTACACGCAATTAGTAGCCATTGGTGTTGGTATAGTAAACTATTTAGTAGGCGCAAATTATATGTACCTATCTGCAAAACCGGAAGTAGAAAACCCGTTTTTAATGGGTGAATGGCCTTATTATATAATCGTTTTAGAAGCAGTTGCTGTTTTACACTTTTGGGTGTTTTATCTTCCATTTGCAAAAAAGAATAAGCAGGAAGCGATTAATGCCTCCTTATAGTTCTTCGATTCTTTTTGCTTTATCATCAATGACCAAATCAAAATTAGGCTTGGTGGGACCACCATTAGGGCAATAGCCTGTAATTAACTCATTAAATTGACAACCCCATTGATTGAGTTGGGCAAGTGTTAACGCACGTAAATCCCGCTTTGAACTTTCGCCCCTACCAGTCCAATAAGTTATATGCCAACCCTGCGCAAACAGTTGATTAATTTTTGCAATATTTTCAAAATTAGGCTCCGCTAATTCATATGCACGTTTGTCACTATAAAAGCAAATCGTTTCATCAATATCAACCAAGGCTTTTTTAGAGCCGAACCTTTTAGACTCAATCATTGTTAATAGTTTAATTCATATAATAAGTTGCACAAATTTAGATAGTTTTTATAAATTACATCATTCCTTTTAAATTAAAGTCGTTCCTAAACCATTCGTAAAATAATTATTCATTATACCTATACTATAAATATGAAAATCATCCTCCTTTCCTTGTCTTTATTGCTGATGCAATCAGCCCATGCACAAAAAACTGCAGACCCGGTCTTAAGAACAGATAAAATAACCATTGCTAGAGATAGTTTTGGTGTGCCGCATATTTTTGCACCTACAGATCCTGAAGTAGCTTATGGATTGGCTTGGGCGCATGCGGAAGATGATTTTAATACCATTCAAACATTGATCTTAACTGGTAAGGGAAAATTGGCTACTTATCTTGGCAAAAAAGGGGCTTCTGTTGATTATGTAGTGGGTTTGCTAAATACAAAAGCAATTGTTAAGGCCCAAATAGGTCAGATGGATCCTGCATTCATCGATTTAATCAAAGGCTATTTGGCAGGATTAAACGCATATGCAAAAGCGCATCCTTCGGAATTGCTCAACAAGCATGTTCTTCCAGTGACCGTAGAGGATTATTTATCTGCAGGTGTTTTTTCAGTAGCCGTATTTTGTGGGGTTGACAAAGCCTTACCAAAAATATTAAATGGTTCTGTTCCAGCACTTCCCATTTTTACAGGCGAAGGCAGTAATGCATTTGCAGTCAATGCAAGCAAATCAGCGTCGGGTGAAAATATGTTGGTGATCAATGCACATCAACCCATCGAAGGCGCTACTGCTTTTTATGAAGCACATTTACA
This sequence comes from Sediminibacterium sp., assembly GCA_030832695.1. The sequence goes on from JAURIP010000002.1 coordinate 13,333, forward strand.
AAGTGAAACAGGTTGGAATATTTTAGGTGGTTTGTTCCCAGGAGCCCCATTAATTTTTCATGGTGCTACACCAAATATTGCTTGGGCGCATACAGTAAACATGCAGGACAAAATTGACATGTATCAACTTCAAACTGATAAGCAACATCCAGGAAAATATAAAGTAGACGGCAACTGGCTGAAATTAGAAAAGAGAAGAATAAAATTAAGTGTTAAAGGGGTACCCATTCCGATCTATAAAACAGCCTATACTTCGATATATGGCCCTACTGCTGCAACACCATCAGGACAATATTTTTCAATGCGATTGCCTTCCTTAATGGATGCAGGTGCCTTGCAACAATGGTATGCAATGAATAAAGCACAAAACTATACACAGTTCAAAGCTGCTTTAAATCAAAATCATTTGGCAATGTTTAATATTGTGTATGCGGATAAAAACGATACTATATTTTATATTTCAAATAGCAAGATGCCTTACCGTAATCCCGATACCAGCTATCATTGGAATTCAACGGTTCCCGGGAATACCATGGCAACGCTTTGGACTAAGTTTAAACCCCTTAATGAATTACCACAATATTTAAATCCGACAAGTGGTTATTTATTTAACACCAACCACTCGCCATTTTTAGCTACTGCCGAAAATGAAAATTTAAATCGCGCAAAGTTTGATGTAAATGATGGCTATGAACTTACACATAATAACAGAAGCCGACGCGCTAAGGATTTAATTGATCAACTTGATAAAATTAGTTACGCCGATTTAAAGAGAATCAAATTTGATCGTCAATTGCCCAATCCAATTTTATACCCTTACGGATATACTTCGGATACTTTATTTATGGTAGATGAATCCAAATACCCACAACTAGCCCCATTGATTGTTAGTTTAAAAAAATGGGACCACAATGCAGTTGCTGAAAGTAATGGCGCTTTGATTTATAATTTGGCTTACTATTCCATCCCTAAATTAATGGGTGGACGTAAAAATAGTGATGAAGCGAAAAGTGATAAATTAAGTATGCAAGAAGCTGTTGCTACTTTTCAGTATGCGCATGATTATTTAATGAAAAATTTTAATCGATTAGATGTTACTTTAGGTGATATGCAAAAATTAGTGCGTGGTGATGAAGAATGGCCACAAGGAGGTATGCCCGATGTATTAGCTGCCGTGCAAGGTCAAGCTTATGGCACGGAAGGTAAACGTAAAATGGTGAGTGGGGATGCGTATATAGGATTTGTAAAGTTTCCTAAAAATGGCGGACTCCCCTTAATTGAAACAGTGAATACTTTTGGCGCAAGTTCCATTAAAGGAAATAAACACTTTGCTGATCAACGCCCATTATACCAAGCGCAACAGTTAAAAAAGATGACCTTGGATAAAAATGAAGTGCTGAAAAATGCGGAAAGCGTTTATCACCCACAATAAATAATTATTATAAACGAGCGGTAACGATACTTTTATCCAGTATTGCTTTTGTGTCATAAATCACCGAAGTAGGGGATGATTTTAAACTTGCATAGTTCAATGACTTAAAAAAGTCATGTGCTACTGTCAATACAATAGCATCATAGGTTTCAAATGAAGTGACTAAATTAATTTGATGGGCGTACAATACTTCTTGTGCGTTTGCAAATGGATCAAAAGCAAAAACGGCTACACCATTATTTTTTAGTGCTGTATATATTTCAAACGCTTGAGAATTTCGAATATCAGGACAGTTTTCTTTAAAAGTCACGCCTAATAATAAAACTTTAGCACCTTGCACTTTAAAATTATTTTTTACTAATAGCTTGATTATTTTTTCAGAAACAAACGAACTCATCTGGTCATTCACATGTCTGCCTGATAATATTACTTGTGGATGATAGCCTAAGCTGCTTGCTTTATGTGCTAAGTAATAAGGATCAACACCAATACAATGCCCGCCTACCAAGCCTGGCTTAAATGGTAAAAAATTCCACTTGGTCGCAGCAGCTGCTAACACTTCATGCGTGTCAATGTCCATTTTATCAAAAATTAATGCCAATTCATTTACAAATGATATATTAATATCTCGTTGTGCATTTTCAATGGACTTTGACGCTTCCGCTACTTTTATACTTGACGCTTTATGGGTACCTGCAGTAATAATACTTGCATATAAATTGTCAACGATGGTTGCTACTTCAGCCGTTGAACCAGAAGTCACTTTTATAATTTTTGTAAGGGTGTGAATTTTATCGCCTGGATTAATCCGCTCGGGGGAGTAGCCACAATAAAATTCTTGATTATATTTTAGCCCGCTAAATGCTTCCAAAACAGGAACGCAATCCTCTTCGGTACAACCAGGATACACGGTGCTTTCATAAATAATGATATCTCCTTTTTTTATTACCCCTCCAACCATTTTTGAAGCAGTCAACAGTAAATTTAAGTCGGGCTGTTTGACTTTTGTAACGGGTGTGGGAACCGTGATAATAAAAATAGTACAATCCTTAATTTGCGTTAAGTCATCTGTAAAAACGAGCTGATGGGCATTGGCTATTTCCTGGGAGGTACATTCCAATGTAGTATCTATTCCTTTTTTTAAATTGGCAATACGTTCTGAATGAATATCAAATCCAACCACTTGATATTTTTCACCAAAAGCCACTGCTAAAGGTAGGCCTACATAGCCCAAGCCGATGATCGCAATTTTATAGTGGGTAAATGGTATTGGACTATTCATATTATTTCAAAGTTAATGGACTGATTAGTGATGTCCATAATTTTTTTCGCCTGCGGTAATTGCGAAAGGCAAACTATTTTGTGGGGGTGGCAAGGGGCAGGTCGCAAATTTAGTAAATGCGCAAGGCGGATTAAAGGCTTGATTAAAATCAATAAAAGTATTTCCTTTAGCATCTGGCTTATTGATATAAATAAAGCGGCCTGCACTATAAGTGGTTGCACCCGAAGTAGCATCCCCAAAAGTGATAAAAAGTTGCTCCTCTCCTTCGTCAATTACATCCAAGCTATAGGGTTTGCCTTGATATGTAAATTGAAGCTTACCTGCATTTTTAGAAGCCACTTGCTGACCCAAAACATTTGATATCATCAAATACGTTTCAATAGGCGGTTGTAGGAAGGCTTTAATTTTAAACTTTTCATTGATTGGGAAATGAGCTATCCCCTTAAAAGATGAAACATTGTCCGATTTTAAATTCCGGAATCGTACCCCAATTTTATCTTCCCTTTTAATAATGGTCCAGGTAAATGAAGCGCCTGACATTATCCAGCTCATGTCTGAACTAAGGCCGTTCGCATTAAAAATACAAACCTTTGATTTTAGGGGCATGTCTTGATTATTTACCTTAACCATATATTTATCAAGGCTCTCCCACATGACACTATCCCCTTCAAAAATAAAATTCCCCAAATGATCGGGGAAAAATACATCAGAAGGATGGGGGTTTTCATATACACAATCATTGTTCTTGCCGGCACCAAAGCTATTCACCCCTTTATGCAACCAAAACAACCCTTCTAAATTCAACCAACCCTTGGGTGATTTTAACTCCGCCTCCCTTAGTTTATGCCATTCATTGATAGATTCAATATAATTAGGTGTAGTGGATTTTTGGCCCTTCACATTTGAATAGGATAAAACCATGGTAAACGACACAAGGAATAGTAATAATTTGGAGGAGCTCCTTTTATTGGGCATATGCTACATGAATTAATATCAAAATTAAGTTAAAATAAGCTGCTTCAAACATGAAAATAAAAAGGAGCACATTTGTGTCCTTTATTTATTTAAATTTACAATTGATAAAGTGTTTCAATTATGAAAAAAATATTAACCCCATTTGTATTTGTATTGTTGCTAATGGCTTGTAAAAAAGACGTACCTGTTAATAATGCCGGCACTGCATCTGAAGATGTGAATACATGGATTTACAATAGCATGAATTATTATTATTTGTGGAACACAAATATGCCCAAAATTTCAGCAACGAATTTGAAAGATAATCCTATGAAATATTTTTATAGTATTTTATATGACTATGGGAATACGGATCGATTTTCATGGATTGATAGTAGTGCAACTAATTTAGCAAATCAATTAAATGGAATTAATACGGTGTTAGGTATTAAATATTCTATTTTTTATACCGATAACACACAAGCCAATATCGCTTTTGTCATTGCTTATGTTTTGAAAGGTAGCCCTGCGGAAAAAGCAGGATTAAAAAGAGGTGATATTATTTTAAAGGTGGATGATAAAACGATTACGCCAAGTAATTATGCTTCTATATTACAAAATGAAAGTTTAAAATTAGGGCTTGGATCCTATGCTGCTGGTGTATTTGCAAGCACGGGGGTAAGTGCATCATTGACAAAAGTTGAATTACAAACCAACCCAATTTTAAAAGATACCATTATAAAATGGGGTGGTAAAAAAGTAGGCTATATCGCATACATACAATTTTTATCCAGCTTTGATGATAGCTTAAGAAATGTTTTTGGACGATTTAAATCAGGTGGTGTAAATGAACTAGTCATTGATTTAAGATATAATGGAGGTGGATATGTTAGCTCATCTGATTTAATGACTAATTTAATTGTAAAAGATTTGGCAGCAAGAGTAGGAACGGTCATGAATAAAAAAGTGTACAATGCTACTTATACGGAGGAATTAAATAAATCAAGTGGAAGTAGTGCATTTAATACCAACTTTAAATCAGAAAATAATAATTTAGGTACATTAACTAGGGTATTCTTCTTAATATCCAACAGCTCCGCATCGGCAAGTGAATTAGTGATAAATAATTTAAAGCCCTTTATGGACGTAATATTGGTGGGAGAACATACTTATGGAAAAAATGTAGGCTCCTTTACATTAACGGATAGCAAGAATAGATGGAACTACGGTTTGCAACCGATTACTTTTAAAATTGCGAATGCAAAAGACGAATCCAATTACGGTACCAAAGATGGATTTTTACCCAATATTGCCATTACGGATAATGTATTACCCTATAAGCAACTTGGCGACCCTTATGAAACTGTTTTAAATAAGGCTTTATTATATATTAGCCCTGTTGCCTTTCAACCATTTAGTGCCAGCGGGAATGCACCCCAAACTAAGGCAACTTTATTTCAAAATAAAGCAGTCTCGGATAATATCAAAATGGATCGTCAGGATATGTGGATGAAACCAAACTTATAGCGTAAATTTAATTGGATTGAAGTAGCAACTTTATATACTAAGATTAAAAAGACTAATCAATAGAAAACTATTTTATGAAAAAATTTCTCCTACTCATTTTAAACGTATTTATTGTAGTGCTGTTATATGGACAAGGGATTGTTAAGGAAAAGCAAGTGATTGCCAGTAAAATATTGAATCGCGACGTGCATTTCTCTATATATCTGCCCTCCGACTATCATACAAGCGAGCGCTCCTATCCTGTAACCTATTTACTACATGGTTATGGCGATGCGGATGATGGTTGGATTCAGTTTGGCGAAATCAATAGGCTTGCTGATAAAGCAATCATAGATGGAACTATCCCACCAATGATTATTGTAACTCCTGATGGCTTTAAAAGTTTTTATATCAACGCGGCAGATGGCTCATTGAACTATGAAGATTTTTTTATACAAGAATTAATTCCGTTTATTGAAAAAACCTATAAAGTAAAATCAGAAAAAAGATTTAGAGGTATTGCAGGATTATCAATGGGGGGATATGGAGCTTTAATATATGGATTGAAATATCCTAAACTTTTCGCAGCCGCGGCCCCATTAAGTGCGGTTGTATGGAATGACACTGATATCAGCCTGGCTTCAGATGATATGTATAATTCATTATTTGCGACGGCAGATAAAAAAAATGTAAAAGGAACGGATCGTATTAATGCAGCTTGGAATCAAAATAGTCCACTTAAAATCATTGAAACCAAATCCGTGGAAGAACTGTCATCTGTAAAATATTGGATTGACTGCGGTGATGACGATCGCTTATCAATTGGTAATGCAAATTTACATATTGCAATGACGAATAAAAAAGTACCCCATGAGTATCGTGTTCGTGACGGTGCACACAATTGGACTTATTGGCGTACAGGCGTCATTGACGCTTTGGCATTTATTGGGAACAGTTTTCATCAAAAATAATTAACCACTTTATGTCTATTCAAGTTTTCATTACCGGTGGCACTTTTGACAAAGAATATAATGAACTCAATGGTAGCTTATATTTCAAAGAAACACATTTGCATGAAATGCTACAATTAGGTCGTAGCAAACTTGATTTAGCCATCACTACCTTAATGATGAAAGATAGTTTAGACTTTACAGATGATGACCGACATCAAATTGCTGAAGCATGCAAAAAAACAGATGCGGATAAAATCTTTATTACCCATGGAACGGATACTATGACTTTAACTGCAAGCTACCTTGCGAAACACTGCAACAATAAAACGATAGTATTAACGGGTGCAATGATACCATATAAATTTGGCAGCTCTGATGGATTATTTAATCTTGGCAGTGCATTGGCCTTTGTACAAGTATTACCGAAGGGGGTTTATATCGCTATGAATGGGAAAATTTTTGAAGCAAACAAGGTGCAGAAGAACAAGGATAAGGGCGAGTTTGAAGCAATATAATTATTATCTACTTTAATCAATTTTTTATGAAGTCATTTTATATTATTTCTATTTTTTTATTTTCAATACAACCCACTATGTCGCAAAAACAAACTCAAATCATTGCGCATCGAGGCGCGTGGAAAGAATTTGAATTGCCCGAGAATTCAATCGCCTCCTTACAAAAAGCACTTGAATTAAAGTGTTATGGTAGTGAGTTTGACGTTCGACGAACCAAGGATGGTGTATTAGTGGTGAATCATGATCCTGTATATTTTGGCGACACGATCGAACTTCGTAATTACGCTGATTTAAATAAAAATAAATTAAGTAATGGCGAAAATTTACCCACGCTTGAAAATTATTTTATTACTGGAACACGCAACAACCCACCTACTTTAATGATTTGCGAAATTAAAGAGGCGTTAACAGGCGCTGATATCTCACAAAAAACAACGATTGAAACCCTTGCCCTTGCTGAAAGATTAGGCATAGCGGAAAAAATAATTTACATCAGTTTCGGCTTTGAGGTGGTTAAAATCATCAAAAGAATACAACCCAATGCGATTGTACTTTATCTTGAAAACAATAAAAGCATTAGTGAAATTGTGAACGAAAAATTTAATGGCATCAACTACCATTTCAGTAATTTTATTAGTGACCCGCAAATAAGTGCGGCTGCAAAGCAAAATAATTTATTAATTGGAAGTTGGACCGTAAATCAAGTGGAGGACCTAAATAAATTAATCGCACAGGGCGTTGAATTTATCACGACCAATATGCCAGCACAATTTTCAGCACTGGTATCAAAAAAATAAACGCCTAATCTCGATTACGTCTTTGATTGCGTCTGATAATAATGATGACTAGGGCAATGATGCCAAAAATAATAGGTAAGCTCATTTTATATATTTATAAAGTAATCTATTTTTTAGCGGGTAACGCGGCTATTAATTTTTTTAAGAATTCGTCAATCGAATCACCCTCGATCCATCTTACTACCACCACTAAATCATTCACTTCGTCCACATAAATGATATTAGTTCCATTACCCAAATGCGCATACGCAGAAGCAGGCGCTGATGGATATAATTTTTTATCCGTGTTTAAAAAATAATTCATGAACCCATATTCTGGATTCACCGATGTGGGGGTGGTCGCTTTTTTAAACCAGCCGGAAGACAATAACTGTTTACCTTGCCAATTTCCCTTGTGTAAAGTCAACAACCCAAACCTTGCCATATCATAGGCATTGATAAACATACCGCCACCAAAGTGGCCCCCGCCACTCACCGACTGAACTGGCTTCCCATCTAACACTATCCAGGAAGTTTCATAGCCTGCCCATGACCAAGTATTACTTGCACCAATAGGTTGCATGATATTTTCTCTAAGCACTTCAGGAAGTGGTTTATGCCATACAGCAGTCATTGCAAGTGCTAATGCATTTACACGGGTATCATTATATTTATAACTTGTACCGGGCTCATTTCTTTTTCGTGTTAGCCATTCTGCTGAATTTTCAGCCGGTCTATCTGCCCAATCCGGTTTGCCCCACAATTCTCCTTCCCAATCACTGGTTTGTCGAAGTAAGTGATCCCAACTAATTTTTTTATTATGTGGAGTAGCAAAAGGATGAATAAAATCTTTAACTGCAATTGGATTTTGATTCGTATTCATCAAAGCAACATAAGGTTGAATCGGAGGCATATAATTATTGACCTTGTCATCTAAGGATGAAATTAACCCCTTATCAAGTGCCAATCCAACAATGCTAGATA
>JAURIP010000060.1 GCA_030832695.1 Sediminibacterium sp.
CTTCTTTTTAGTTGGGGGTTTTTTATTTTTTTTAACAATTATATTTTGTTTATAATATTTTACTTATTACATTTGCCATATAAAACTAAAACAATATGGATAACATTAAAGAATTACGACTACAAAAAGGACTAACGCAAGAGCAACTTGCAAAGCTAACAGGCCTATCTTTTGTTACGATCAATCGTGCAGAAAAGACTGGTAAAATGCGACTTTCAACTTATGTCAAAATTATTAACACTTTAAAATCTGAGTAATGATTTATTTTATTTTATTTTTCGCCTTTGTAGTGGCAAGTATCATTATGTATGATATGCCTAAAAGAAAGCCTAAAGAGCCTAAAAAAAATAAGCATACTGTTCCTGCATCTTTTTGGGATGACTACAATCATTGTATTTTGTCTATAAATAAAATGACTATTGAGGACACGGCAAGGGTGGAAAATTTAATAGATAATCTCATGTATCAATATGTAGAGTTAATAGAATATTGCGTTTATATCGAAAAAATGTCTAACTTGGTTGATGCTTATAATAAACGAGTAAAAACTTTTCTTTTATCTAACAATTTAAATTAAACAAAAATGGGACTAAATCAAAGTCAGTCAGAATCAGTAATTTTTCTTCAGATTGCCAATGGCAAAATTGTAAGACAAGTTAAAACAAAGCAAGAAAATTCCGTAAGTAGAGTAAACAAACTTGGTCGTGAAGTTCACGAACTATTTTATGATTCAATTACAGGAGTTATCTCAGATGTAACAACAAGAGAATCCGAGTACGGCAAATCTTGGGTTGTTAGCATCAAATCAGAAGGCAAACTTTACAAACTTGAGTTTAATTATTCAAGCGGATATGCGACAACATTTTTGAAAGCATTGCCAAATGTAGATTTTACAGGTACAGTAACACTATCACCAAAACTTATCATTGATGGTGATAAGAAAAAGTCTGTACTTTTTATAAGTCAAGAGGGTAAAGGACTAAAACATTTCTTTACAAAAGACAACCCAAATGGTATGCCTGATCTTAAAAAGATTAAGATTAAGGGCAAAGAATCTTGGGATGATTCTGACCGTATGGAGTTCTTGGAAGAATATGTTAAGCAAAATATTGTTCCACTACTAAAGCCTGAACTACAAGATACAGTTGAAGGCTTAGATTTACCTTTTTAGGTTGAGTTTTCATGTGTGATTATATCCCACCGATATGTCTATATTGGTGGTTTTTGGTCAGTTGGTGTAAAGAAGGTTAGTCAAACCTTCGTGGTAACATTCTTACTTTAAGAAGCTATTGGTTCGAGTCCAATACTGACCGCAAATTGGAATATTCCAATTATCTTTAAACTTTAACTGAAATGAAAAATTTTATTATTGACAACAACAAAGGCCGCATTGAGTTTCTTGATGCCAGGTTTTACAACACAGAGAACGGATTTGTGCCATCCGTGACGACAATCTTAGAGGCATACCCAAAAGATGCATCCTATTTTAAATGGCTAAAAGATGTTGGATCGGATGCCGACACTATTCGTGATGAGGCTGGTCGCAGAGGATCAATTGTTCACGAACTGACAGAGCAATATGATAGTGGGATCGAATGTTCATTTATTAGTGAGCAAGGTTTCCCTAAGTATAAGATGCTTGAATGGTCAATGTTTGAGAGATATGTTGATTTTATTCAAACGCATAAACCTACCATTGAATCAATGGAACTTAATATGGTTTCTGAGAAGCTTGGATATGCTGGTACACTTGATCGTGTTATAAATTTTAATGGCAAATCAATGCTACTTGACATCAAAACATCTAATTCAATCTATCCATCCTATTGGCTGCAATTGGCTGCTTACAATGAACTACTAAAGACAATTGACATAAAAGTAGATTCAGTTGGTATTTTATGGCTAAATGCAAAAACCAGGACAACAGGAAAAAATGGTGCAATACAAGGCATAGGATGGCAGCTTACAACCAAGACAATGGCTGAGGTTAAAAAGGACTTAAAGCTATTTGAAGCTACGCATAAACTATGGTTAAGTCTTAATGAAGATGTAAAACCTAAGCAAATATCTTATCAGTTAAAATATCAGAAAAATGGATAGTATATTAGAAAGTGTGATATATCGAATGCGAGAAAGAAGTGAACTTGGCATAAAGAAATATGGCACCACACTTGACAGAAACGATTTATCATTTTACGACTGGTTAGTTCATCTTCAAGAAGAACTAATGGATTCTATTCTTTACATTGAAAAACTTAAAACACATGAAACTAAGGGATTACCAAATACAGATAAAGGATCAAGCACTACAAATTCTTCGAGTTTATAATTTAGTCTATTTAGCTATGGAAGTCAGAACTGGTAAGACTTTGACAGCACTTGCAATAGCTTACGAAAGTGGTGCAAAAAAGGTTCTATTTATCACTAAGAAAAAAGCCATCACAGACATTATTGACCAAGCGAGAGAGATGGGATATGACATGGAGATTTACATCACCAACTTTGAGCAACTGCAAAATGTGGATTGTTCATTTGACTACATTATAATTGACGAGGCACACTCACTTGGTGCGTTTCCGCAGCCATCAAAAAGAGCAAGGGAACTGAAAAGGATATGCCAAAGTAAAAAAATAATATACTTGTCAGGAACACCATCCCCTGAATCTTATTCGCAACTTTACCATCAATTTTGGGTAAGTTCATATTCACCTTTTGGGCAGTATAAGAACTTTTACTCTTGGGCAAAGGATTATGTTAATCTTAAAAAGAAATATGTATTCAATCGTGCCATCAACGACTACTCTTTCGCAGATTACGAAATGATAAAAGAGAAAACTGACCATTTATTTATATCATTCACACAAAAAGAGGCTGGGTTTGAATCACTTATTGACGAGCAGATACATTATGTAACGATGGATCAAAGCACCTACAAGTTTGCCGACAAACTAAAAAAGGACAAAATCGCCATAAATGGTGAAGGTCAAGTTGTTAAAGGTGATACTGCCGTAAAATTAATGAACAAATTACACCAAATTTATAGTGGTTCGGTTATAATAGATGAGCCACAACGGACTGCAAAGGTGTTTGACTACCAAAAAGCCAATTATATTAAAGAGAAATTCAAAGGCAAAAAGATAGCTATTTTTTATAAATTCGTTGCTGAGTTTTATGCTATTCAATTTGTCTTTGGTAAAAACATTGAGTTCGATGCTAAGAAATTTAATGAAACGACTGACACGAACATTGTTTTTTGTTCTCAAATCGTTAGTGGTCGTGAAGGTGTTAATCTTAGCGGTGCTGACGATCTTGTGTTTTACAATATTGATTTCTCTGCTGTATCTTATTGGCAGAGCAGAGCCAGGATTCAAACAAAGGACAGGACAAAAGAAAGCAAAATACACTGGATTTTTTCTCTTAATGGTATAGAGGACAAAATCTATAAAGCCGTACAACAAAAGAAAGACTACACATTAAATCACTTCAAAACTGACTTTTTATGACTTTTACTGAAATGCCGCCACAAGAACGAATGATGTTCATTGCAAAGATTTATCACAACATTTGGTACGATGAAAAGAGGTTTATATTAATGAATGCAATATTAAATGAGTGGGATAAAAATCCAATTAAGGAAGCTAAATTTTTACACGAAATTAATAACGAAAAAAACAATCAAGATGGAATTTAGATCAAAAGACTTTCATCTATCACTTGAAGGTTTAAATAAAAAACTTGGCATCAGCAAACTTGTTCCTATTGACTACTATAAAGATTTTGGAGTAATTGTGTGGAATTGTGAGGTGGAAACAAGGGAATGGGGAATTAAGTCAATATTAACTTATGTAAGCAATTATGAACTTGTAATTAGCTATAACATAGAGAAGCAAGACCTGACAAGCCGAGAAATACAACATTTATTACAACAAGACATAGGTGAGTTTTATTCATGTGAAGAAACAGATGACCATATTATCGGTAAAATACGAATTGACAATAAAAAATATGTTGTCAATAACTACCTTGAACTTGCAGGTGATTCAATGAGATTAAATGAAGTAATAGTAAATTTTGATGACTACGAAATAACAGTAATATGACACATGGAAGCCTATTTAGTGGAATTGGTGGTTTTGACTTGGCAGCAGAATGGATGGGATGGGAAAATAAGTTTCATTGCGAATGGAATGAATTTGGTCAAAAAGTCCTACATTATTACTGGCCACAAGCAGAATTATTTACAGATATTAAAAAATCAGACTTTACAAAATATGCAAACAAAATTGATGTTCTCACCGGAGGATTCCCATGCCAACCATACTCAAGTGCAGGAAAACGACTTGGCAAAGAAGATGACAGACATCTCTGGCCGGAAATGCTTAGAGCAATTCGAGAAATTTCCCCGCGTTGGGTTGTGGGCGAAAATGTACGCGGACTTACTAATTGGAATGGAGGGGTGGTTTTCGATGAAGTGCAAGCTGACCTGGAAGTTGAAGGCTACGAAGTTACACCGTTTCTACTTCCAGCTTGTGCCGTCAACGCACCACACCGAAGGGACAGAATCTGGTTTGTTGCCCACGCCACTAGCTCAAGCAAGAGAAGAAACGAATTTCGAGGCTTACGACCAGAGGATGGAAAGATTAGTAGAGAAGGGACACAAACCATTTACGATGCCATTAGATCAGATGGCACTCAGGGGTTTACTTCCAACACCATGTGCAACGGAATCGGAGAAAGCAGGGAAAGCAGACAATCAAAACAGCTTAACGAGAATGGTATTAAGGGGCGAACTTTTACCTACACCACGAACATCAGACGAGAGAATGCATTGGAAAACGGAGAATTGGAAAGGCGACGATTTAGGCAGTCATATCAACGAAATGCTTGGGACTCGTTCCCATCTGTCTCCCCAATTTGTAATGGAGATGATGGGCTTTCCAACAGATTGGACAATATTACCTTTCCTAAATGGCGAAACGAATCTATCAAAGCAGGAGGAAATGCAATAGTGCCACAAGTAGTTTATCAAATATTTAAAGCAATACAAGAATATGAAAGAATCAACAATTCAAAGTAAAATCGCCAAAAGGCTTAGAGAAAACGGATGGCTTGTTACAAAGCTGATCCAAACATCAATGAACGGAATACCTGATTTGATGGCAATTCGTAAAGGTGATGTGATATTTTTGGAAGTAAAAAAGCCTGGAGAAGAACCATCAGAACTACAAAAGTATGTGATTGACAACTTGCAGAAAGCTGGGTGCTATTCAGCCGTTGTAACAGCAGTTGAAGATGTGGATGTTTTTTGCTATAAATATGTATAGATGATTTATCAGACAATACATGAAATAATGAATCCATTTGATGTTGAAACACCACTTGGATATGGAGTAGCATTGTTTATGATTGCAGGATCAATACACTCAAATCCGCAATTTATTGTCAGATTTTATCATACAGGAGAAGTAAGAACTATTGATCAAAATGATATAAGGATTTATGGAAACCCAACAACAGGAGAAAAACTTAACCCACATGATTGAAAAATATATTGAACTTGGACTTAACATCATTGCCGTAAATGAACAAAAACAAGCCATATTTCCTTGGAAGATTTATCAGACAAAGCCTATCACACTTGATGAAATTACTAAGCAGTTAGAAGATCATAAGGCAAAAGGAGTTGCGGTGATTACTGGGGCAGTAAGCGGCAATTTAGAGGTAATTGATATTGACACCAAATATCAGACTTATGACTTAGCAACTGCATTAAATGATAAAATCCCTGATACTTTATATGATAAACTGCATATCGTAAAGACAAAAAATGATGGCTATCATCTTTATTACAGATGCGAAGTAATTGAAGGGAATAAGAAGTTAGCACAGCGATACGCAACTGCCGAAGAATTAGAAAAGACACCACAACAAAAGACATATTGCATCATCGAAACAAGGGGCGAAGGTGGTTATGTTGTGGCACCACCTACTGAAGGTTATAAAATAGTACAAGAAGGAATAAATGTTTTGACATTGGATGAACGAGATGAACTATTATCAATTTGTCGTTCATTTAATGAAGTGATTGAGGAAGTAATTATAGAAGCACATAATAGACCATCTATAAAAGAGTATGGCCTATCACCTTTTGAAGATTATAACAAAAGAGGTGATTTAGTTGCACTTTTAGGCAACCATGGTTGGAAAGTAGTTGGTGACAATAGCGAAAGGACATACTTTTTAAGGCCAGGATCAGAAGCCAAGCATTCAGGTTCCTTTAATAAATCAATGGGTTTATTCTCAGTATTTTCAGTCAATACACCTTTTCAAGTAGAGAAAGGTTATAAGCCATCAGCGGTCTTTTGCATATTAGAGTGTAATGGTGATTTTAAAGCAGGGGCAAAGAAATTGGTTGAACTTGGTTATGGTGAAAAAAAAAGTTCCTACGGAGGGAAATTGGAAAAAACACTTTTTAACAAAAAGCAGAATGGTGCAACTAATGATGAACTGAAGTCGCTGCTTATTAAAAAATACGACAAAGACATCGCTGAAGCCGACACAATTATTAAAGACTTAACAGATCGGTGGGGTGAACAAATACTTGAGTTTTGGGATATTAATGATAAGACAGGCCAACCTTCAATTAACAGATACAAGCTGCAAATATTTTTAACCAAGCAAGGTGGGTTTAAATTATATTTTTACGATCCCAATTCAACTATTTATAGGCTAACAAGAGTTAAGGATGGATTTATTGAGGAGGCATCAACAGAGCAAATAAAGAGATTTATTAAAGATTATATTGATAGGCTACCTGATACCTTTGATGGTGAGGTTTCCCCACAAGATTTGCTTGAACTACTTTATAAAGGTGCATCTATATTTTTTAGTGATGCTTTCTTTGAGTTTTTTGATAGGGCAAATGTGGAGTTTTTAAAGGACACAAAAGATGTCAGCTATTTCCCATTTAAAAATGGTGTTGTCGTAATTACTGCCGATGAGATCGTATTAAAGACTTATGGCGAACTTAAAAAATACATTTGGAAGTCGCAAGTAATAAACCATGAAATTCACATAGATCAGACAGGCACAGAACCTGATCAGATAGAATATTATAAGTTTATTGAAAAGATTAGTGGTGGTGATCAAGAAAGGATTATGTATGCACTTAGTTTGATTGGATATTTATTACATAAGTACAAAGATCCAGCAAGGCCATTTGCGGTGATTTTAGCAGAGGAAACGGATAATGAAGCTAAAGGTGGTGGAACTGGTAAAGGTATTTTTGTAAAGGCACTTAGTTACATATTGAACACAGTTCGTGTGGATGGCAAAAACTTTAAAGTTGATAAGAACTTTGCATTTCAGAGGGTTGATCTTGACACAAAGATTTTAGCTATTGAGGATACGAGAAAAAATGTCGATTTTGAGGGTTTTTACTCTATCATCACAGAAGGTGTAACAGTAGAAAAAAAGAACAAGGATGAGTTATTTATACCATATAAGGATTCACCAAAGGTTGTATTTACCACAAATTACACCATCCCTAATTCAGGCAACCATGCTAAGAGAAGGCAAAGAGTAATGGAATTTGCACCGACATTTAGCAACACTTACACACCGGAGGACTTTTTTGGCCATAAGCTATTTGATGATTGGGATGTCCAGGAATGGAATAGGTTTTATAATTTGATGTTTAACTGCGTACAGGGTTATTTGCAGTATGGGGTGCAGAATATGACCAATTCTGATAAACTGGTAAAAAAGCAGATAAAGGTGCAGTTTGGTGATGAGTTTTTGGACTACATTGAATCGGTTTTAGAGAAGGATGGAAATTGGATTAAGTTAGAACAACTTTATAACGATTTCTTAAATATGGCAGGTTTTGAGAAGAAAGATTATTCGGTAAAAAGATTCACCAAGGCTATTGAAGAATCGTGTACCCTTTTAAAAATCGCGTACCTAAATAAGCGAGATAAGGCATCAGGTGGTAAGAAAGTTTATAAATTTAACTTAATAGAGGAAAATGAGGTCGAATTTTAAGGTTTTTGGTAACGCGATTTTGGGGTTTGGAACGCGATCGGTACGCGATTGGTACGCGATTAAAGTGCTGATAATCAGTTCGGTGACGCGATTACACGATTTTTCTCAAATTTTAAGGGGGATTTACAAAAAAATCAAAAAAAATATATATATGGGAGAATATAGAAATGGCATAAAATCGCGTTATCGCGTACC
>JAURIP010000156.1 GCA_030832695.1 Sediminibacterium sp.
TGCAGCATCAAATTGTAAGCTTTTTTCTGAAATTAATGATTCATTGCCATACTCGAATCTGTTGGTGCCTTCGTGCGCACCGAAAGAAGCAAGTTCAGCCATGTTAGGCGCGCGGAACCCGCGCGCAATATTAAATTTTAAGGTGAGCTGTTCGCTTATATCATGTGCTACTCCTATGGCACCGGAAATATTATTAAACTGCTTATTACTCTCTTTTGGATCATAAACAGCAATGCATGCCATGCCTGGAGGACAATAATATTGTGCTGGATTAAAATAATTCATCCATTTTTGATCATACCGCAACCCCCCACTCCAACTTGTTTTATCTGTACTTTTTTGGGTATAATAAAATGCACCAATATCAAAACTATTATAATCAGGTACTAAAGCTTCTTCTCCCCGATTTGTATTGTTTTGCTGCATTCCGTTTATACCAAATGTATTTTTCCAATTGTTTTTTTCTGCTTTTAAATATTGTATGGAATAATTAAATGTATTAAGATCAAAATACAATTCTTTTTCATTTAAATCTAATACGTTACCAAATTCCATTCTTTGATTTCTTTGTAATCCAAACGTGGCTTTCAACCGGTCGCTACCTAACTTAATATTATTATCTAGCGTATATTTTGTGTGTTGGATTTTTTGCATCGGTGCACTTGGAGAAAAGCTTTTGGAATCTTCTGAACCAACAATCATTTCTTCGGCAATCCCGTTTACATCTTTCATCATAATAAATTGACCGTCATCTGCGCGATCCCCTTCAACGATACCTAAATTTTGATAAAAGTTACTAAACGAAAGTTGTGAATACCCCCAGTTTTTATCCAAACCAATATAACCCCCACCGTTTCGTTCAAAAAATCTGGAATTGAAAACATTGCCATCGTATTTATTTTTATAATCACCAGCATTCTTTCCGCTAAAATTGATTCCCCAGATATACCCCTTCTTGTTTCCTGCAAGATCAAAATGATTACCCATCATGCGATTATTACTTTGATAATTAGAAATGACATTGCCTTTTATAATACCCTCGCTTACAGGAACATTTGAAATTATATTAATAACGCCTGCCAACGCATCTGATCCATAAATTAAAGAGGCTGGAACCTTTAAAACCTCTATCCTGCTTACATTGTATTCATCTATTTCAATACCATGTTCATCCCCCCACTGTTGTCCTTCTTGACGAATTCCATCATTCATCACTACTACTCTGTTATAACCTAAACCACGAATAATGGGTTTTGAGATAGCAGGGCCGGTAGTAATTTGCGATACCCCTGGCACTTTAGCTAATGCGTCAATTAAATTAGTTGCTACGCCCCTGAATAACTCCTCTTTTTTAATAATGGTAACCGGCGTCGGAGTTCTTCTTGTTGAAGTGGCTCTTAAAAAACTTGTAACTATTACATTTCCTCCTTCAAGTACGGAACTAATAAGCGTAAAATTAATGTCTGTATTTTTTTGGAGTGTTATATTTTCAACATCAGTGGCATATCCAACGTAACTGATTTCCATTACATGTGAACCTGCTTCTAATTGTAATTTAAATTTGCCTTCTCCGTCAGCAATAGTGCCTTTTTTAATTTCTGGCAAATAAACACTAGCACCTGGTAATGCTTTACCAGAAGCCTTATCCAATACTTTTCCGGTTAATGTATATACTTGTGCATTTAACATGCTAGTAAATAACATACCTGAACTTAATAAAAAGAATAAATAAATAAATTTTTTCATGAACTATTTTTTGTGATAAATAATACAACACATCCTACTTATATTTTAAGTAGATATGCTTGTTAAATAAATGCTAACAAAAAATAGATGGTGGACCACGTGAATCAGAAATAATAGCAAGCTGAGAAATTGGTGCTGCTATAAAAATTATATTACGCGTTTGCGCAACATATGGTGGTTGTAAGATGATACTAAAATCATACGCTGTGAAAGGGGTAGTCGCTACCTGAAAATCAAAAGTACAATGCAGTTCTGTTTTTTCAATTTGTTCAATCGGCAAATCCTTATGTACCGAACAGCTTGTTGGGTCGATGTGCTTGGCAACTACATCATGGATTGATTTTTGGGGCGTTATACTAAATGCAAAAACCACCAGCATCGCTAGCGCTATAAACTTCCGTATGGTTTTTTGGTATAACATTTAATATCAATCAAGTTGTATGTAAAGTTACATTAAAATTAATAAGATATTTAATAAATAGGATCTCCAATGGGGTGTTCTGCTTTAAACGGATATCCGATTAATTTGGTAATGGTGGCGGCTAACTGCTTTTGGAATAATTGTTGGTCCTTGGTTTGTTCGCCCAAGGGTCCTATTTTTTTTACATCAGGTCCTAATAAAGCAAACCAAATACTTGACGCACCTGGTACTTTTGCGCCATGACTTGTCCATTTATCAACAAAGCCTCGTCCATGATCGGTGGTAATTAATATATACGTATTGTCCTTATACCCTGGCGTTGCTTGCGCCCAATTCCAAATTTCTTTAATCCATGCATCTACTTTATGAGCAGCATCTAAATAATGATTGTAGGAACCATCATGCGCCCACTCATCTGTTTCACCAAAACTAATGAACATTGCTTTTGGTTTTTGGGTATTCAAATAATGCATCGCTTGATAATAAGTATATACATCCAAGCATTCTGTTTCACGCCAAGGTTGGTAGGAATCACGCAGCATGTTAGATAATAAAATAGATTTTTCATCTTTTAATATAGAGGAGATGGGTTCGCTACTATTGATCACCGGGAATCCAGAAACTTTTTCATTTAAGATGCGATCAAATGCATTCCATGCAGCAAATGCAGCAATTTTATTTTTATAGGGTTCTTGCTTATTTAAATAAGCAAACAAATTGCTATTCGGATTAGGCGGATAGTCATTGCTTTGTATGGCTGTATCAAAATAGCCTGTTAAAATTTCATTATATCCTGGATAGGAAAACCATTGGTTATTGGCCACATCCACTTTATTATTTTTTTGTCGATTGCCATAAATCTGTCCCTGTGTCGCAATCGTATTCCAAAAAAATGGCATTAATTTTTCACGACGCGCTTCTGGACTTGCACCACCATATTTATTAAATAAATAATTACTATCGCCACGATGAAACTTTTTTTGATTTACGATATCATCTTGCATACCATTAAAAAGTTCCTGCCATCTTAAACCATCAGTGGTAATGATAAAAAAATTAGGAGCCTCTTTTGTTGCAGTTGCATTATTAATTTGGGCATTTAATTGTAGTACAATAAAACAGACCATCATCATTACTAAAGGAATGCGTTTCATATTGCTTATTTAATGTATATAGTTTAAGATTTATACGCTTAAAATTAAGAAAGTTTCGATGGTTCGGATGTGATGATATTATAAAGAAATTTGGTAGTCCTAGATTTAAAGTTTACTTTTAATGTTCAAACATTGAAATTAAACAAAATATGAAATTAATAGAAGCTTTAGAATGGCGTTACGCTGTTAAAAAAATGAACGGGAATAAGATTCCTGCGGACAAATTAAACACCATTATCGAGGCAACTCGTTTGGCGCCAAGTGCTTTTGGTTTAACACCTTACACCATTATTGTGGTGGAAGATGAAGAAACTAGAAAGAAATTACAACCTGCTTTTTATAATCAATCTCAGGTTGTTGATGGTTCTGCAGTAATTGTTTTTGCTGCTTGGAATAATGTTACTGAAAAAGAAGTAGCGGAATACATGCAAGACATTGCTGATCAAAGAGGTGTTCCAGTTGAATCATTAAAAGATTTTGCTGGCTATATCAATGGTTCATTAAAAAATTTAACGCCAGAACAAGCAAGGGTTTGGGCAGATAAGCAAACATATCTTGCATTAGGTTTTAGCTTAGTTGCCGCAGCTGCTGAACAAGTAGATGCTACTCCGATGGAAGGATTTTCGCCAGATGCAGTTGATGCAGTTTTAGGATTAAAAGAATTAGGATTGCATAGCGCTGTTGCATTAACATTAGGTTACCGCGATGCGGCTAATGATTATTTAGTGAATGCTAAAAAAGTACGCAGAACACATGATAAATTAGTGATCAGAAAATAAGGAGTACTTAACTTTAATATATAGCCTTCTCGATTTTCGAGGAGGCTTTTTTGTGTAATGGGAAAAATTATTTTTTAAGCATCCAATTTTTGAATGCTGTATAATTAGGGGCTAAAGGAATAGATACTTTTTCTCTTTCAAATAAATTTTGAACAGAAGCAGGAATGGATAAGCTTTGCCCTAT
Source organism: Sediminibacterium sp. (assembly GCA_030832695.1). The sequence goes on from JAURIP010000156.1 coordinate 4,285, forward strand.
TGCTTCTTCCACCACTTCGGGGAATTTCACTGGATGTGCTGTTTCTAATATAATGGCACCTGCGTTGAAAGCGAATTCAGTAGTACTATTCGTTTTAATATTTACTTGTTGTTCCGATAAAAAATGCTCAGCCGCAATAAATGCAACGGCTCCGTGTGGATCCAAAATATAGTTATTGGTTTTATATACGCGTGCAATGGTTGCCTTGGTATCAGTATCAGTAATACTATAACTTGTTAATGCGTTACTTAGTGTAGTAAAATTATTTTGCATCATTTCTAGAATACGAACAAAATTACTTGGATTGCCTACATCCATGGCATTAGATACAGTCACAACAGAAGGCTTTACTTCATATTTTTCAGTAGCCATGTATCTTGTGACAACA
>JAURIP010000148.1 GCA_030832695.1 Sediminibacterium sp.
ATGATTAAAAATTCACCCTCTATCTTAGTAGGCGCTGAGGGAAGTGGAAGAGTCATTTTATTTGCAGACGAACCAAATTTTAGAGGAACTTGGTATGGGACAAACAAATTATTTTTAAATGCCTTATTCTTAGGAAGTATTATGGCAGCCCCTGGTGCAGATTATTCAGAAGAAGAAGACAAACATTAATTAAAAAAATTACATGAAAATAAATTTATTTAAAACAGTATGTTACATAAGCATTTTTTTACTAAATGGACTTGAATTAAGTGCTCAAATGTTTAATGTAAAAATTAATAATAATTTACATACTGAAAATTTTGACGGAAGACTATTATTACTTTTTTCTAATAACAATGCAGCAGAGCCAAGATTCCAAATTAGTGACGCGCTTAGTACCCAAATTATTTTAGGTAAAAATGTAGACCAGTGGGCCATTGGATCGACGCAAAGTATTGCACAAGAGGCCTATGGTTTCCCAAAAGAGAGGCTTAGTCAAATACCAGCAGGAGACTACTACGTTCAAGTACTTTTACATAAATATGAAACTTTTCACCTTAAAAATGGTAAAGTAGTAAAACTGCCAATGGATCGTGGAGAAGGCCAACATTGGAATTTAGCACCTGGTAATATTTATTCAAAACCAATAAAAATTCATTTTGATCCCAAAAATACAGAAGTAGTTCAATTAACTATTGATCAAATCATACCCCCCATCATAGAACCAACTGACTCAAAATATATTAAACATATTAAAATTCAAAGTAAGTTACTAACTGAATTTTGGGGCAGGCCAATGTACTTGGGTGCACATATTTTACTTCCTGAAGGATTTGATACGCATCCAAATGTGAGATACCCATTGGCAATTTATCACGGACATTTCCCTTCAGATATTAGTGGCTTTAGTACAACGCCCCCAAACCCGAACTTAATTCCAGATACAAGTGCCCGATTTAATATAACTGGCTATAATAAAATACAAGAAGAAGAAGCCTATCAGTTTTATAAACAATGGACAGGGCCAAGTTTTCCTAGAGTATTGGCCATAGAAATACAACACGCAACACCCTACTATGATGATTCTTACGCAGTAAATTCTGCAAATATGGGCCCTTATGGAGATGCTATTACTTATGAATTAATTCCCGAAATTGAAAAGCAATTTAGAGGAATTGGACAAGGTTGGGCAAGATTTACTTATGGTGGATCAACAGGAGGATGGGAAGCCCTTGCAGTTCAAGTATTCTATCCAAATGAGTACAATGGCGCTTATGCAGCATGCCCAGATCCAATAGATTTTAATCATTATACAACCATTAATATTTATAAAGACGAAAATGCTTACTATGCAAAAAGTGATTTCAAAGATTTAGCAAGACCATCGCATAGAAATTATTTAGGACATATTAATTCTACCATCAAAGAAACCAATCAAAGAGAACTTGCTTTAGGAACCCATTCTAGAAGTGGAGATCAATATGATGTATGGGAGGCTGTTTTCTCTCCAATGGGTGAAGACGGTTATCCAAAAAGAATATTTGATAAACACAGTGGTACAATTGACAAGTCGGTTGCTGCCTATTGGAAAGAAAACTACGACTTAGCACATATTATTAAAAGGGATTGGCCAAAAATTGGTGAACAACTAAAGGGTAAAATTCATTTATACGTGGGCGATATGGATAACTACTATTTAAACAATGCAGTTTACACAGCCGAGGATATGTTAAAACAATTAAAGAATCCAAGTTGTAATTGTGTAATTGATTATGGAGATAGAGCAGAGCATTGTTGGAATGGTGACCATACACAGCCTAACTATATAAGCAGATTACGTTACCATCAAATGTTTATTAATAAATGGGCTCAGGAGGTAAAAACAAGAGCCCCAAAGGGAGTAGACTTAAAATCTTGGCTTTACTAATTGAATACTTTGTAAAAAACAGGGTCTACTTCTTAGTCCATATTTCGTAAATAGGATCACCTTTTGAACTAAGGCCGCTATGGTGCCACTGCTCATTTTCAACTTTGCCAGTGAAACTAAGTGATGCCCCCACCCTAGAAGAATCACGACTAAAGAACTCAATGTTCTCAGTATAGTTTCCATTGACAAAACTATAGACACCACCTCCAGTTCCAGAAAATTCACCTGTTTCAATATTGATAGCTATCCACTGAAAACGATTCCCCGTTAGTAATTTGTAAGTACGCCTAGCTCTAAGTGGATTTTCTGTTATTTTATCTCCATTTTTTCTTCCACTCATGCGCCAGTTTCCTGCCAAAATATTTTCTCCTTTATCTATTATTTCATGGTCCTTTTTTACAAATACAATTTCCTTTGTTTTACCCACTGCCGCTTTATCTCTTGAATCAAAATGAATAGTAATAAGGAGTTTATTTCCATCTTTAACAAATGGGCCGCCCCAGGTATAATTAAATACTTTCGTATCAACATTATACTTGGTTTCAACGAAGTAGCCATCCATTAAACAAATAATGACATCTTTATCTTCTTTAGATACATAAGCTCCTTTTAAGGTTGGTTGCGCTTGAACAGATAAGCTACATAGTATAGCTATGATGAAGTTGATTGTTTTCATAGTATAGTATTTATTTGAATTATTTGATTACACTTACTTACTAAAATAAGCAAAGAAAACCATTATTTTCGTCAAAATTTTAAATATGCCATTTTACAATTACCAAATGGAATTCAAAGGCGTGTAAGTAAAATTTTTAAGCAATAATTTTTCAGAGGTAATAAAATTAATTTTAGAGAACTTTTCATTTGGAAAAAGAACGCTTGTAAGAACAGATAAGCCATTGTCTGCAAATACTTCTATGGAAGCTAGATCAAGATAAATTGATAAGGAAATTTCATCTGATGAAGACAACCTTGGCGCATAGTTCATTCTAGCAAAATTTTTCTGAAAATCGGTTTTTCCAGCATTTCTTCTATCAAGAAAGAACTGATTTTTATCTTTACTATAACCAACTACTACTTTTTCATTTAAAGTATTTACTAATTCAATGGAGAAGTCACTCTTATTGGAAAGCACTAAGTTAAACTTACTGGGTACTTCCATCTTTCCAATTTTATCTGTTAAATCAGATGAACCATTAATTGTTAGATTATTAATAACAATTGATTTCTTTTCCATTTTTTTAAGTTCTGGAACTGCTGTACTAGTAATATAATATTCCTCATTTATCTTTTTCAAACCCAACTCTCTTGGTAGGGTAAACGCATTTCTAAATTTTTCAGTGGGAACAATATTTGCATATTCCCAATTACTCATCCATCCAATGAATAATTTTCTGTTCCCCGTATTAGACCATGTAACACCCGCATATTCATCAGGACCATAATCCATCCATTTAACTTGCTTGTAATCACATTTGAATTCTTTGCCATTAAAATCGCCTACAAAATATTGAGTGGCCGAACCGCTATTGGGACCACCAGGGTTTATATTCACAATTAAAACCCAAAAAGTTTTTCCTTCATATTGTATTGGAAATAAATCAGGACATTCCCAAACACCATCATGAGATCCAACTGTTTTACCAAAATCACTTAATTTTTCCCAATTTTTTAAATCAGATGAAGCATAAAAACTAATTTGATCATGCGCTGCAATGGATGCAACCCAGTTTTTAGAGGGTTCATGCCAAAATACCTTTGGATCTCTGAAATCTCTAACGCCCGGGTTTTTTAAAACTGGATTTGACTGATACTTTATCCAAGTTTCGCCTTCATCCAAACTATAAGCAATGCTTTGGCTTTCAACATCAATTACGCCAGCTTTCTCTTTTTTCATATCATGGCTAGTATACATAGCCACAAGGGGTATAATCCCATTTTTACCCAGGCCGCTTGAATTATACTTATCAACCACTGCACTTCCAGAAAATATCAATCCTAGGCTATCAGGATAAATGGCAATTGGCTTTCTTTCCCAATGCACTAAGTCATTACTTGTAGCATGCCCCCAGCTTATATCACTCCATACGCTTGAGTTTGGACTATGTTGGAAGAACAAATGATATTTACCTTTATAATATACCATACCATTAGGATCATTGACCCAGTTTCTTTCAGGAGTGAAATGAATCTGGGGTCTATACTTTTCATCAATATCATTCGATTTAGTTTGTGCATTTATCGAACTAATAAAGAAAAAGAAAGTAAATACTAAATAATAAAAAGTAAATTTTTTCATAGTATAATATGGTAATGTATTTTATTTAAACAGGTTAGAAAATGGAAATAAAGAAGGTGTTCTACGAATATACTGTTGATAGCTGTCTAAATGACCCCATTTCTCCATCCCTGAAATTTCTAAAATTCTAACGCCACTTATATAAACAAGAAGTAAATATGTAAATAGTGGAGAGATTAAAGTGATATACTGCCAACCAGATAAAGATGAAAAAGACATAATTGAAATACCCAACCATAGAGTGATTTCACCAAAGTAGTTTGGGTGTCTTGAGTAAGACCAAAGCCCTTGCGCAATAAATTGATCCTTATTGGTAGGATTTTTACGGAAGCTGGACTTTTGCCAGTCGGCAATAATCTCTACAAGAAAACCGAAAATAAAGATAGCCATGCCAATATAAAAAACCCCATTTTGAACTACCCCATTTTTACTTGCAATGGCTGTTAAGGCGCACATTGAACATATAGAAACCCACATTCCTTGTAAAGTCCATGTCATGAAGAATCTTGTTGGCG
>JAURIP010000191.1 GCA_030832695.1 Sediminibacterium sp.
GAAAAAGGATTGAACAATTCAAAATATACCCCTGCCCATTTATTAGTACAAAAAGTCGCCGAGGGCAAATTAGGCATTAAAACAGGAGAAGGATTTTACAAATATTAATTAGCCATTAAGCAACTAAGGTAGTGGAATAGCTTACCCCTTTTAGATCATTCAACTTATTCATCACTTCATCCAATCGAATTTTAGGAATGCCCACTTTTAAAGAAACAAATAATTGTGCCGATTGTAAAACCACAGAACAATTGTATTGTTTCAGTACCATCATCACTTCATTCATTTGATGGTAATCAAAATTAATTTCATAATTCAGCTCCACCGCTTTTTGAATTTGTGGCGTTAACTGTAATGCCAATGAAGTAGCAGTTTTATAGGCATTAATTAAACCAGGCACTCCCAATAAACTTCCGCCAAAATAACGAACAACTACAACCAATATATTGGTTAATTCCTTGCTATCCATTTGACCCAAAATTGGACGCCCCGCCGTCCCAGCCGGTTCACTATCATCACTGACTCTAAAAGTTACACCATCAACACCGAGGCGATAAGCAAAGCAATGATGTACCGCTTTTGGGTGTTCCTTTTTTAATTGTGCGACTAGTTTTTTTACATTGATCAATACTTTGAGCAGGATAAGCATATGCAATAAATCTACTGCCCCGATCCTTAAATTCAGCCATAGCCGTTTGCTCGATGGTATTATAATGAAAGGGGCTCATTGCGGAATAAATAGTATTTATAATTATTTGATGCAAAGCTAGTTCATAATGCGTAATCATTAGTAACATTGCAGTATGACTTTACACGAAAGCAAGCAGGGTTTAAAATTACAATTAGCAGATCAATTTGACGCCATTGAATTGAACAGCTTATTGTCCATGTTATTTGAACATGTTACTGGAAATAACCAACTACAACAAGTCATTAATAAAAACGAACTGTTAAGCGAAGCGCAATTAATAGATCTGAAAAAATATGCCGACGCATTAGCCAATGGAAAACCCATTCAATATATTTTAGGAAAGGCCTGGTTTATGGGCAAGGAATATATCGTTAATGATCAGGTATTAATTCCACGTCCTGAAACTGAAGAATTAGTAGAATGGGTAATCGAATATGCAGAAATTATTAATAAACCATTAGCTATTATTGATATTGGAACTGGATCGGGCTGTATTCCCATTGCAATAAAAACAGCATTGCCTGATTGCACCTTGAGTGGATTAGATATTAGTGAAGGCGCATTAGCCGTTGCCAAATTAAATGCAGAAAAATTAAATACCCAAATTGAATGGATTTCCCAGGATATTTTAATGTCCGCTTCCATGCCAGGTAATTATGATATTATTGTAAGCAACCCACCCTATATTCCTTTTAATGAAAAAGTGAATATGCAAATACAAGTTAAAAATTACGAGCCAGCGCTGGCGTTATTTGTAACCAACGAAGACCCTTTAATTTTTTATAGAATCATTGCAAGATTGGCCAAGCAATGCTTGAATCCCAATGGACAATTATTTTTTGAAATGCATTACGATCAAGGCAAAGCAATTCAATCCTTATTTGAGGAAATGGGCTATCATGCAGAATTAAGAAAAGATATGTTTGGAAAAGATCGAATGATTCGAACAAGCTTAAAACCAAAAAAGGCGCTATAATTAGCGCGCAGGATCAACGGCGATGACTGGTGTTGCGCCTAATTGCTTTATGATCTGCATTACCCTAATCGTAGTGCCTAAACTTGCAACACTATCTCCATTAATCACTACCGAAGGTTTGTCTGTTTCCTTTGCTAAAAATATTTTTAATTGGCTAGCCAATGAATCAATTGATACAGGTGCCGAGCCTATAAATAATTTTTGATCCTTATCAATGGTTACCACCACTGTCTGTTTGGCCTTAGTATCTGTGGATGATTTAGGATTTGATACTTTAATCACATTTGGATTAGCCAAAGTGGACACAATCAAAAAGAATAATAATAATATAAATAAGATATCATTCAGCGCTCCAGTATGTACTTCAGGCGAATGTCTTAATCTAGGTTTTAAATTCATAAAAATAGATTAAGAATTTGTAGGCTCTTGTAACATATCTAAAAAATCAGCACTCGCTGTTTCCATTTTATTGGCAGTTTTATCAATTTGTGTGGTTAAATAGTTATGCCCTACATAAGCAATCAAACCAATAATTAATCCTGTTGCAGAGGTGATCATTTTGGTATAAATACCTCCCGCAATGGTATTTAAGGTATACTCACCAGTAGAGGCAATACCATAAAACAATTGTACCATACCTATAATCGTACCTAAGAATCCAAACATCGGCGCAATACCTGCCACCAATGATAATACATTTAAATTTCGTTCCATGGAATACATTTCAAGTTTCCCTACATTTTCCATACTCTTTTCAATAGCATCTAATGGCTTACCAATTCTCATGATTCCTTTTTCAATCATTTTAGCCACAGGATTATCTGTATTTTTTGCCAAAGTTTTAGCGGCAACCAAATTTCCTGAAATGATATTATCACGAATAATAAGCATGAACTTAGGATCAATGGTTCCCGCTTTTTTAATAGCAATCATACGCTCAAAAAAAACATAGATCGCAATCACTAATAAAAGATATAATGGATACATGATATATCCCCCTTTTTGCAATAAGCTGAATAAGGATATTTTATTTTCTGCGACTTGTAACAAGAATAACATGGTGTTCAATTTATTTTTTAAAGTTAAAAGGTTTTATTTGAAAAAGGGTGCATGTGAATAACTATCCATTTGTTAAAATATTTCCACCAAATTAACAAGCACTTCTACCGACTTTTGCATATCAGATACGCCAATCCACTCATGTTTGCTATGTATCGCCTGCATACCCGTAAATATATTGGGCGCAGGAAGACCTAAAAAACTTAACCTACTACCGTCAGTGCCCCCTCGAATGGGTTCCACAATGGGCGAAATGCCTGCTTTTTTATAAGCAGCTAATGCGTTTTCCACTAAAATGGGATGAAGGTCAATGACCTCTCGCATATTTCTGTATTGCTCCTTGATCGTATACCTAATATGGGATTTAGAAAAATCAGGATTTTGCAATAAAACATGGTCGGCAATCGATTTTAATTTACTGATATGTTCTTTTAGTTGCTGCGTATCATGATCACGAATTAAAAATTCCAATCTTGCTTTTTCGGCCCCTCCTGAAATATGATTCGGATGCACAAAGCCTTGCCTTTGTTCGGTATGTTCTGGACTCCATTCCTGTTTAGGTAATGCAGCTATAATTTCACCTGCTATTTTAATGGCATTTTGCATCACCCCATTCGCAGCACCGGGATGCGCAATGACTCCTTGAATATCCATCGTTAAATAATCAGCACTAAAAGTTTCCATTTCAAAACAACCCAATTCACCTCCATCTAAAGTGTATGCGAAGTCGGCTCCCAATTTTTTTAAGTCCAAAAAGTCAGTCCCTCTTCCCACTTCCTCATCTGGGGTAAATAATAATTTAATGGTTCCGTGTAAAATTGCTGGGTGATTCATTATATATTGTGCAAAGGACATAATGATCGCGACACCCGCTTTGTCATCAGCACCCAATAAAGTTTTTCCAGATGCTGTTATAATATCCTTTCCAATAAAATTTTTCAAATAAGGATAAGCTTCTATTGAAATTACTTGCGAATGATCATCAGGCAATACCAATGGTTGTCCATTATAATTTTTATGTAAAATAGGTTTCACATCAGTGCCACTGCAATCGGGGGCAGTATCCATATGTGCACAAAAACACAAAACCGGTTTTTGCTCCTCCCTATTCGAAGGAATTGTTGCCATCACATAGCCATAGGCATCCATTTCAACATGTGCTATTCCCATTTCCTTCAATTCTTCGACCAATAATTTGGCTAAATTAAGTTGCTTGTCCGTTGAGGGGAAATTGGTGCTATCAGGATCACTCTGTGTATCAATTTGAACATAACGC
>JAURIP010000239.1 GCA_030832695.1 Sediminibacterium sp.
CACATATTGACAACCCTGCGCAACTCGAAAAGTTATATAGAGAAAATAATGCTGAATTTAAGAAGCAGTTTAACGTGATTTACCCTAATTATAAAGACAAGTTAGGATTACAGGTTTGGAATGAGCGATTAAACTACGAAAGCGAAAAACTTGCATTGGGTGGCAAAAATGAAATAAGTGCGGTAATTATATTAATTCTATTTGGTGGGCTTATTGCTAATATACCCAACTTAACAGGCATCAATGAAGAATCATTTTTTTCAAAAAACATACCATTAATCATATTCCCTATTTTAAGCGCGTATTTTATCTGGATTCAAAAAATTGAATTTAATAAAATATGGTTCCCAATTATAGCGATTATAATTTCAGCTATTTATGTCAATTTAATTCCTAATTATAATAAAAGTGATTCGACAATGTTAGTAGGTATTCATTTGCCGATGTTTTTATGGAGTATACTTGGATATGCTTATATTGGAGCGAAGCTGAATGATCACCCAAGAAAAATTGAATTTTTAAAATTCAATGGCGACTTAATTATAATGTGCGGAATCATATTATTATCCTGCATGGTATTTACCTTGATCACATTTGGATTATTTGAACTGATAAATATAAAAATTGAAGAATCCTATTTTAGATATTTTGCTATTTGGTGGATTGCAGCAATACCAATGATCGCTAGCTTCCTATTGCAAAATAATCCTCAATTGATCAATAAGGTATCTCCTATTATTGCAAAAATATTTACCCCATTGGTATTTATTAATTTGTTGATTTATTTAACCGCTGTAATTTATACAGGCAAGTACCCTTACAATGACAGAAACTTATTGCTGGTATTTAATGTATTATTAATTGGCGTAATGGCTTTGATTTTATTTTCAGTAGCAGAAGTAGGTAAAAACAATAAAGGATTATTTACCTTATACATCCTATTCGGATTATCCATATTAACCATCATTATCAATAGTATTGCACTATCTGCTATAAGTTTTAGAATATTACAATATGGCATGACGCCTAACAGAATTGCAGTTTTAGGTGGAAATATCTTAATTTTTATACACTTATTAATGGTTTCCTTTAAATTATATAAAAGTGTGCGGAATAAAGCCAAGATTGAAGAAGTAGAAACAAGCATCGCGCAATTTTTACCTATTTATAGTATTTGGACTGCTATAATCGTTTTTATACTTCCATTCATTTTTCATTATAAATAAAGAAGTAAAACTTGAATAAGGAAGTTGCTCAAAAAGAAGCTCCTTGTAGATTGTAAGTTAGCGGAGGAAGTGAAATAATTTATTTTACGGCTAACTTAAATGGATACCAATTGATCATTGGTTCGGAGATACCAGGACCGCCAGAAAAATTAGCGCCTCTCATTCCACCACCAACCCCACCACGGCTCATACCTCCTCCGCCACCGCCACGGCTCATTCCGCCACCGCCACCACCCATCTGGCCACCTCTGTTGGCTTCGCCTCCAGGTATACTATTTAATTCAACCCCAACACTAATGTTTGGGGCATTTTGCGCATTTAATTCTTTATCGTAAAAAAAATTGATAGGTATTCTTGCTTCAATTATTAAAATGTCATTAATATCATAATTCACCCCCATTTTTATTGGGTTAATTGCCGCCAATTCATACACACCATTGGCATTATTTAAAAAACCAAAACTTTTAAACATATTCGCTTCCATCAGGGCCAGCTTTTTAATATTCTCTTCATTAAAATTTCCTTTTCGCAAATTTGATTGCTGATTTTTATCCATAGGTACAGGAGCAGCAATGCGCTTCTTCCCCGTAAAAGGAAAATTTACACCCATTGATTTACCTTCTTTCCCTTTTACATCTACATAGATAGAAATTCCAGCCCGCAACATTCTCATCTGTGTAGGCATAAAATCGGATGCTACACAAACATAAATATTTTCATTATCATTTGTAATGCTATATCGAAGGCCTTCTTTTTCACTTACAAAACGAAGGGGTAATTCCCAATCTATTGCATCGCCATCAACAAGAATGGGCGAACTTTGAAAGTCACCTACAGGATACAGTTTGGGGCTACATCCAACCAAAAATAAAAATGTAAAAGCTGATAAAACTGATTTCTTGTTCATGTTTATTGATTTTCCAACTACCTTATATTTTAAAGTGTTGATTTTAATTTATACCTCAAAATAGGCATTTTAAGGAAATACATGCTATTTTTTATTATTAAATATTACTGTTTTAACTTAGCACCATTATATGGACTTACAAACTGCTTTTCATTTTTCAGGGACCGAATGGGTACTCGTTATTTTAGCTGCATTTATTATTGGCTTAACCAAAGGTGGCGTAAAAGGAGTTGATATGCTTAGTGTCACTATCATGGCAATTGTTTTTGGTAGCAAAAGCTCTACGGGTATTGTACTTCCACTTTTATGTTTTGCAGATATTGCAGCCGTAGCCTATTATAAAAGGCATGTGCAATGGAAATATTTCTGGAAAATCACCCCATGGATGGCATTAGGTGTGCTGTTGGGTGTTTACTTTGGAAAAGAGATGGATGAGGTCATGTTTAAAAAAGTGATGGCGATTATTATATTAATCACCATTGGCATTTTGCTATACATGGAATATCGAAAATCAAAAGAGATACCAGAAAACCTATTATTTGCAGCAAGTACCGGATTGGCTGCAGGTTTTACCACTATGATTGGCAATTTAGCAGGCGCTTTTTCCAATTTATACTTTTTAGCAATGCGGGTATCTAAAAACGATTTTATTGGGACTGGTGCTTGGATATTTTTATTTATGAATTTATTTAAACTTCCTTTTCAAATTTTTTATTGGAAAAATATAACTCCTACCTCCATCAAATTGGACCTATTACTTGTCCCTGCCTTAGCCATTGGCTTTATTGCAGGGGTATTATTAGTTAAAAAAATACAAGATGAGCAATACCGGAAATTAGTAATCGTATTAACCTTAATAGGTTCTGTAATCATGTTGGTGAAGAGTTAACATTAAAATAAAAGTCCCGCCACGATTGCTCGGGACGGGACTTTTTTATAGCAAGGGGCACTATTTAATTAATTCAAAGAATCTTTTCTGGAAAACTACAAATTGGTCTTCCAATAAAGTGATTCCTTTTTCCTGACTCGATGAAAGTGGCTCTAAACCACTAGCCACAGAATAATACAAATCACTGACTCTTCTTCTATATTTAAACTCATCGAAGAAAATTGATTTTCTGTTCAGCTCTACTATCTCTCTTTTAAATAAATCTAGTTTATTTAATTTTTCTTTAATTACTGGGATAGTGGTGTCACCTTTAGAAATAACTA
>JAURIP010000102.1 GCA_030832695.1 Sediminibacterium sp.
GCAATGCAATACAAAAGTTTTAAAAAAGATTTTAATAATTACATGCAAAGTGTGACCATGAAGGCGCACTTTGAAAATTCATTGGTTTCCATTAAAGATATTGCCTACTTCACACCTGCTTTAAATAATATTGATCAAAAAGTTAAAATGAGTTTTGATTTTAATGGCACCGTGGCAAATTTTGAAACCAAAGACTTGCTTGTAAATTATAACAAATCCACCATCAAAGGCAGCTTTAGCATGAAGGGCTTACCTAGCTTGAGAAATACGCAGATTGATTTTAATAATGTCATATCGTCTACCAATTATAAGGATTTATCCAACTGGATTCCTACCTTAAAAAATAATCAAGAAATAAAATTCGAAAAATTAGGCAATATTTTATTTGCTGGAAATTTCAAAGGAACCGTTTACGATTTTATTACCAAGGGTGAATTTAATACCGACTTAGGCTATGCGAATACTGAGATTCGATTACAATTCCCATTAGATAAAGAGCCGAGTTATGAAGGCATGTTAAAAACAAGCCATTTTAATGCTGGCAAATTACTTGAAATATCCTCATTAGGGTTATTAAATTTTAATGGTAAAATTAAAGGCAGCTCCTTTGATCTCAATAAACAAAAAACCAATATACAAGGTAATATTGACTCCATTGCATGGAACAATTATAACTATACCAATATCACCACGAATGGTAATATTCAAAAAGGCGCTTATAATGGAAGCTTGCGGATCAAGGACCCCAATATTAATTTTATCAGCAATATTGAAGTGGACTTTAACCAAGCTAAGCCTAAGATAAACGCCGTAGGTGATTTGCAAAACACCAATTTAAAAGAATTAGGATTCTCTAAAAATAAAATTCAGCTTACTGGTTTATTGGATATCAATTTCGACGGAGACAGTATTGACAACTTCATGGGTTATGCTAAATTTTATAATGGGCAATTAAAAGGAGAACAATCAGTGGTGCGTTTCGATTCCATCACCTTGCAATCTAGTATTGAAAAAGGAATTAAAAATTTACGATTGGCAAGTGATGATATTAATGCTAGTATATCAGGTAAATTCAATATCTACCATTTACCTGCAAGTATTCAATTTTTTATGCAGCGCTATTTGCCCAGCTACATCCCTGCCCCATCCAATACCCCAGACAATCAATTATTTGATATTCAAATAAAAACAAATTACATAGAGCCATTTATTCGCATTTTTAATAGCTCCTTTTCTGGCTTCAACAATCTAAATTTAAAAGGTGCGATCAATACTGATAATAAAACGCTAAAATTTAATGCCACAGTTCCATTTGCACAATGGCAGGATATGGCATTTAAAGGTGGCGAATTTACAGGCAATGGAAATAAGGATTCAATTCGTTTGCTTATAAAAGCAACTAGTTACCAATTAACGGACAGCTTTAACTTTGTTGACCCTATTGTCAATATTCATACCGCGAACGACAAATCCAATATCCAAATAACAGCTACTAGTAATAATGCATTGCAGAATATAAATTTAGCGGGGACTGTAAATACTTATTCGGATGGCTTAGCCATTCAATGGCAACCCTCCTATTTTTTATTAAATCAAAAAAGATGGGATATTAATAATGGTGGGGAAATTTCACTTCGAAAAAATAACATCTTTGCAAAAGGCGTAAAATTTTCACAAGGATTACAGGAGCTGTTATTAACTAGTGCAAAGGACAATAACCTACAACTAGCACTCAATGATATTATTTTAGGTGATATTACTAAATTATTTTTCCGATATCCGCAACTGGAAGGTATTACCAATGGCACTGTTTATTTAAAAAATATCCTTGATAATTTCGAGTTTAGTTCCGATGTCAATATTGATCAATTTAGCTTCAACAACGAATTGCTTGGATGGACTAATTTAGATGCTGCCTATAATCATAAAACGGGTATTGTCCCTTTTTCGTTTGACATACCTAATAAAGCCTATAATATATCAGCGGAAGGATCCTACAATACCAAGGACAGCATTAACCCATTAGATGCAACCCTGTATTTAAACCATTCAAAATTTAGTTTGGTGGAACAATTCATCAGCGGTGTTCTCACCAACTTAGATGGAAAAGCCGATGGGAAAATTCATTTTGGCGGTCGCATTGAAAACCCTGTATTGCTGGGGTCTGCTAAAATTGAAGATGCCTCTTTAAAAGTAGATTATACTAAGGTTCGCTATTTTATAAAAGAGGCGACCATTCAATTTACAAATGAAGGATTGGATTTTGGCAATATCCAACTGACTGATCAGTTAAATCGTAAGGCGTTATTTAAGGGTAAAATATTGAATGAAGGATTTAAGCATTTAACCTATGATCTTGAAATGAGTAGCCCTAAAATTGAATTGCTAAATATGGGGTCTGCTGACAATAGCTATTTTTATGGTAACGCAGTTGGAAAAGCTTCCATGACCATCAAAGGACCAGAGGAAAATATTAAAATGACCATTAATGCGGATGTGAATGATAGCTCCCATTTGTACATTCCAAATACAACCAGCAAGGAAGCAGGAAGTAATGATTTTATTTTGTTTAAAAAATATGGAAAAACAGCTGTAAAAAGCGCAGATATTCCAACCTACAATTTATTGGTGGATTTAGACCTATCAGCCAATAATAAAACCAAGATAGATGTGATTTTAGACGAATTAACAGGCGATATCATCAAGGCGAAGGGAAATGGTCGACTAAAAATTAGAGCGGGTAATATTGAGCCATTAAGCATCAGAGGGAAATATAATATTGAATCAGGTAATTACGACTTTAACTTTCAATCCTTTATTAAAAAGCCATTTGAATTGATTCCTGAAATAGGCAACTATATAGAATGGACCGGTAATCCATACGATGCCGAAATTCATGTAGATGCACGTTACACCGCTGACCGAATTAGTTTAAATGAGTTAGTAGGGAGCGCTAATTTTAGCAACGCTGTAAAATCGTATCGTGGAAGTGTTTATGTCATTGCTGCATTAAGAAACAAATTATTCCAGCCTAGTATTAAATTCAGTATCGCCTTTCCACAAGGAAATCCAATCAGTTCCGATAATGAATTTTCTCAATTCATTACCCGCTTAGAAAGAGACGAAAATGAAATTTTAAAACAGGTGTCCTTCTTAATTGTATTTAACTCATTTGCACCCGTTGGATTTAGTACAGGCAATAGTAATAATGCTTATAGTATGACTTCTATTGGTATCAATACCATTTCACAATTACTCACCAAAGAAGTCAATAAATCAGTGACGCATTTATTGAACAAAGTAACAGGTGATAACAGCTTGCGATTTGATATTGGATCATCGGTATACAATAGTGGAAATTTATTAGACCCTACCGGGTCTGGTATTGCGATCAACGCCAATAAAATTGACCGTCAAAGAGTGAATTTAAAATTGGGTAGAAGCTTTTTAAATGACAAAGTAATTGTTAATGTGGGCGGCGACTTGGATTTTAATGTACGCAGCAGCACCAATATTCAAAATGATAATTTACAATGGTTACCTGATTTAAATATTGAGTTTATATTAACCAGGGATCGTAAATTAAGAGCAATTGTATTTAACAGAAATAGTTTGGATATTAATGGAAGTAGTTTGGGTCGTCGTAACCGACAAGGGGTAAGTATCTCCTACCGAAAAGATTTTGAGAAATTCTTATTCTAGTTCCGCAACAAAAAGAATTTATTTATTTGCATTCGTTACAAACCACTCCGTAGCCAACGCGTAGCCTTTTAATCCTAGCCCTACAATGGAGCCTACTGACTTTGCAGTTACATGGGAAATTTTTCTAAAGTCCTCCCTGGCATGTACATTACTGATATGTACTTCAATCACAGGCGTTTTAATTGCAGCAACTGCATCCCCAATGGCAATAGAAGTATGGGTGTATGCAGCGGGGTTTAATATAATGCCATCTTGGTCAAAGCCGTATTGTTGAATCGCATTCACCAACTCCCCTTCAACATTCGATTGAAAATAAGTGAAATTAACTTGTGGAAAATCTTTTTTCAACTGCACAAAAAAATCATCAAAAGTTTCATTGCCATAAACACCTGGCTCACGCTTACCTAATAAATTTAAATTAGGTCCGTTGATAATCGTAATATTTGGCATAGTTACAAATTGAAAAAGTGGCGTAATGAAAGGTTTTAATTAGACTTCATTAAAGATACGAAATCGTCAAACAAATACCTGCTATCATGTGGACCCGGTGTTGCTTCAGGATGGTACTGCACACTAAATGCAGGACGGTCATTTAACTTGATCCCTTCAATAGAATCATCATTTAAATTTATATGGGATATGGTCACATTCGGATGTTTACGCACTGCTTCAGGATCCACACCGAAACCATGATTTTGCGTAGTGATTTCACATAAGCCTGTGATCACATTTTTCACCGGATGGTTTAAACCGCGGTGACCATGGTGCATTTTGAAAGTAGGTATATCATTCGCAAGCGCCAATAATTGATGCCCTAAGCAAATACCAAAAACTGGTTTTTTCTCATTCAATACCTCCTTAATGGTTTTAATAGCATAATCCATAGGTGCTGGATCACCAGGACCGTTGGATAAAAAATAACCTGTAGGATTAAATGCCTTTAAAGTGGCAAAATCTGTTTTAGCTGGATGCACTCTTACATGCGCTCCTCTTTCCACCAAGCATTGTAAAATATGTTCTTTCACACCAAAGTCTAAAACTGAAACTTTGATCGGTGAATTTTTATCTCCTAATTCATATACTTCTTTGGTACTTACCGTACTCGCTAATTCAAGACCATCCATACTAGGCACTTTAGCTAATTGCGCTTTTAACGCAGCTACATCTAAGTTATCGGATGAAATAATACAATTCATAGCACCTTGTTGACGCACATGCGCCACCAACGCCCTTGTATCTAATCCTTCAATAGAAACAATATTATTATTAATCAAATACTCGTTCAAATTACCATCCGCCATTAAACGACTGTATTTTTCTTCTAAGTTGCGTCCAATTAAACCATGAATTTTTACTGATTTACTTTCAACATCGGTTGACTTAACACCGTAATTACCCACGTGTACATTATTCATGATAATGACTTGACCGGTATAACTAGGATCGGTAAAAACCTCTTGATAGCCTGTCATCCCCGTATTAAAACAAATTTCACCAGTCGTAGTACCAATTTTACCAAAAGCTTGACCGTGAAATACATTACCATCAGCTAAAACTAAAATTGCAGGTTGTGTAGTCATTGTATTGGTGTTTTGTTATGCAAAAAAAGAAACAATTTTTTACTTTTCCATAATAACTTTTGAACATATTGTTTATTCCCCATTTTAAGCCCATTTTAGGCAAAAAAAAGGCAAGACTGAAGTCTTGCCTTATATGTCAAATAATTATGATCATTATTCAGCAGGTGTTGCTTCATCTGTAGCAGCAGGTGCTTCAGTGGTAGGCGCTTCCGCCTCAGCTGCTTCCTTTTTAGGAGCAGCAGGTGCTTTACTACGACGTGTTTTTTTAGCTGGTTCCGCTGCAGTCGCAATTGAATTACCGTAAATTTCATTGAAATCAACTAATTCAATCATTGCTTTTTCAGCGTTATCACCTGGACGTATCCCTAATTTGATAATTCTTGTATAGCCACCTGGACGTGTAGCAATTTTAGGCGCAACTACTGTAAATAATTCTTTAACAGCAATTTTGTCGTTTAAATAGCTAAACACCACTCTGTGGTTATGCATGATTTCTTCCTTGTTAGCCGATTTTTTAGTTTTAGTAATCAATGGCTCAACATATTTTCTTAAAGCTTTCGCTTTCGCTAATGTTGTTACAATACGCTTGTGTGTAATGATTTGACAAGCAAGGTTCATTAATAAGGC
>JAURIP010000004.1 GCA_030832695.1 Sediminibacterium sp.
GATGTTTACAACGCTTATTATCGTCCAAATAATTACACATTTGCAGATATTAAAGAAAGTATTCGTGTGATGTCCGCTGCAGGAAAATGGACCAGTATTAATTATTTTGTTTTCCCTGGCATGACGGATAGTGTTGCAGAGTATGAGGCCCTCAGACAATTGATTATTGATACCGATTTAAAAATGATTCAATGGCGTAATTTTAATATTGACCCCGATTGGTATTTGGGAAAAATAGGATTTACTGAAATGGGAGAAATTATGGGCATCAAACAAATGATGGAATTAATTCAAGAAGAATTTCCAAATTTAAAATTTGGTTATTTCAATCCTCCAATAGAAAGAATCAAAGGTGACTATAGCGAAAATTTCGCACATCACTAAACCAACAAAATTGAAAAAACAATTTAACAAACAATACCAATTAGGCGCGCTACTAGCAATAACAGCAAGCTTTATTTGGTCGGGTAATTTTATTGTTTCAAGGTATGCGATACATTTAGCAGGCCCCATTAGCTTAACTTTTTTAAGATGGACAGTAGCCACCATCAGTATGCTTCCCTTTGCCTATAAAAATTTCAAGAACGAGTTACCTATATTCAAACAAAACAAAACTTACTTTTTTTTAATGGGACTGGTTGGTTTTGCTATTTATAATACCTTAATATATACCGCTGGTCATTATACGACGGCCATTAATATGGCACTCATCGGATCCATTATCCACCCTATTGTTGCAACCGTTTTAGCAGCGATTGTGGTGCAAGAAAAACTACATTGGAAAAATGTTTCTGGCATTGCATTGGGAATTATTGGAATACTATTTTTAGTATCCAAAGGCGATATCAATAATATCATGCAATTTAAATTTGCTGTAGGTGATTTATGGATGGTGGCTGCAGGTTGTTGTTTTGGCACCTACAACGTATTTGTAAAAAAAATGCCTGCAGGTATATCCTCCAATAGTTTTTTGTTATGCCTATTTGCTATTGGTGCCCTAATTCTACTCCCCTTTTCATTATATGAGATGACTTATGTGCAACCCATCCTATTTTCCGGTCAATTTCTTTTGATCATCTTATATATTGGTATTGGCAATTCAACCATTGCTTACTTTTTATGGAATAGCGCCATTAGTAAATTAGGCGTAGGTAAAACTGCGTTATTTGGCACGCTGATTCCTTTATTAAGTTCCATTGAAGCGGTTTTTGTGCTGAATGAAACCTTTACCTTATTTCAAGCCATCAGTGGTTTGATCATTCTATCAGGTATTGTTATTAATACCTGGCCTTCAAAAAAAATGAATGGATAATACGCTAATATTATTATGCATTATTGCATTTGTAGCAGGGTTTGTAGATGCGATTGTTGGCGGTGGTGGATTAATACAAACACCAGCCGGATTAATTTTATTACCGAATGAATCAGTCGCAAGCGTTATTGGTTCACTAAAAATTCCTTCCTTCACGGGTACTTTTTTTGCTGCCAGGGAATATTTGCAAAAAGTTAAAATTCCCTTAAAAAGATTACTCCTTTTCACGAGCATTGCTTTTGCTGCATCGTTTACAGGATCTTTTTGCTTAACCATCGTAAGTAATCAGTACATGAAGCCGATACTATTTTTTGTATTGGTAATTATAGCCATTTACACTTTTACAAAAAAAAGCCTAGGACAATCCAATACCAATGATGCACTAGTGTTTTCAACAAGCAAAGGCGCGTTACTTTGTTTGGCATTAGGCTTTTATGATGGTTTTATAGGTCCGGGTGCTGGAAGCTTACTAGTACTGGCTTTTATAAGCTTTTTAGGTTTTGATTTTTTACAAGCCAATGCACATGCTAAAGTGGTGAATCTGGCTACCAACCTAGGATCCATTGTACTATTTATTATTAAAGGAAGTATTATGTGGTCTATCGCGATCCCCATGGCCATTTGTAATGCTGTTGGAGGGATATTAGGATCAAAAATGGCTATTCAAAAGGGAAACCAGTTTATTCGTACTATTTTTTTGATAGTAATTATCGCCACCCTTTGCAGATTGGGTTATGATGTATTTTTCCATTAATTTTAAGCTATGGAATTAAATTTTGAACAACAAAAGAATATTAAAGCAGGAATTTACACCACGATTATATGCGTGTTACTTTCTTTGTTGTTTTTTATTTTTAATTGGAATCAAGCTGCCCCCACTATCATTCCACCTGAGCCAAGTTATATGGAAGTGAATTTAGGCAATAGCGAAACAGGTACTGGAGATATAGCACCAAAAAGTAAAGATGCCCCATCGCCAGAAATAGGAAATTCAAAAATGGTAAAAGCAAGTGCTAATACAAAAGCTATTAAAATTGACAATAGCGTTACCGATGAAAATGATGAAGCGATAAAGTCATCCAATGCCAAAAATAAATTAAAAGCAACTCCTGTTCCTCCAGCACCAAAACCAAAAGCATTAATGGGTAAATATGCAGGAGGCAATGGCAAGGGCGGTAATAATCAAGACAGTTATAATGATGTGAAAGACCAAGGTATTGCAGGTGGCAAGGGTGACCAAGGTGTTGCCAATGGAAGTGTGGATGGGAAAAGTTATTCGGGTGAAGGCGGTCCTTTTGTGACCAAAGGGGACAGACGCATTACCAAAGCCTACTTGTTTAATGGCGATGTTGAACCTGCAACGATTTATGCTGAAATTGAAGTGAATCCTTCAGGCACAGGGCGCTTTGTACAAATTGTAAAAGGCTCCTCATCGAATGATAGTAAATATAAAAAAGCAATTGTTCAATACCTTACTAAAATTAGCTTTAATACTTCCGATCATAGTTCCAATGTGACTGTTAAATTCAAGTTTGAAAACCAATAAAATTTTCAACATTTAAAATGTCCTATCAAGACACCATTGACTACTTGTATAGTCATCTCCCCTTATTTAGTCGTATAGGCCCTGCTGCAATAAAGGCTGATTTGCACAACACCATTGCTATTTGTGATTTGTTGGGCAACCCCCAAAATAAATTCAAAACAATTCATGTCGCCGGCACCAATGGAAAGGGCTCCACTAGTCATATGTTGGCATCCATATTACAAGAAGCAGGATACAAAACCGGATTATATACTTCCCCACATTTGTATGATTTTAGAGAGCGTATCAAAGTGAATGGAATCATGTGCTCGGAAACATTTGTAACCTCTTTTACCAATAAAATGAAACCATTTATTGAAAAAGTGGCACCCAGTTTTTTTGAAATAACGGTTGGAATGGCTTTTGAATTCTTTGCTAATGAAAATGTAGATATCGCCATTATTGAAACTGGATTAGGTGGCCGATTGGATAGTACTAATATTATTAACCCGATATTAAGTATCATTACCAATATAGGTATGGACCATATGGCCCTCCTTGGAAATACATTACCCGAAATTGCATCTGAAAAAGCGGGTATCATAAAAGCAGCTACCCCAATTGTTATTAGTGAAGTGATTCCTGAAACAAAAAACATATTTGAACAAAAAGCAACTAGCTTGAATGCCCCCATCTATTTTGCAGATGATTTTATTCAATTTAAATCCTTCCAAAATAATTGGCAAACCTCCTTGTTTGAATTTAATCAGCCACTGATCCATTTATTAGACGCTCCATTGTTTCCAAAATCATTTACAGTGGAATGTGATTTGCCTGGGAAATACCAATATAAAAATTTGAAAGGTGTTTTAGTTGCAACACAAATACTAGCCACGATGGGCTGGAAGCTACATGCTAATAAGGTTTTGAAGGGGCTGCTTCATGTTGTGAAAAATACAGGATTGATGGGCAGATGGGAATGCATTCAAACAAATCCAAGAATAATTTTAGACGTCGCACATAATGAACACGGAATAAAAGCATTATTAGAACAATTAGAAAGCTTACACTATGCGCAATTACATATTATAACGGGTATGGTAAAAGATAAGGATGTAAATGCAGTTTTAAGTTTACTCCCAAAAAAAGCGACATACTATTTTACACAATCTCATATACCTAGAGCTTTACCTGTAAATGAATTAGCTGATAAAGGAAATGCTTTTGGTTTAACCGGGAGCCAGTTTGAAAATGTAAATATTGCTTTACAAACTGCCAACAAAAATGCCACACCCAATGATTTAATATTGGTTATCGGTAGCGTATTTTTAGTGGCCGAAGTGGACCGAAGCCAACGCAACTAAAATAAACCAAACGGCTAAATTTAACTTACCAACCTTTTTGTTCGCATAAGTTTTTGATATGCGCGATATGATGCTTTCCATGCCAAGAATAAATACAAAGCATATCCCACAAAGTCACATCCGCCTTACGTTCTGGGTGGTATAATTTACACTGCCATTGTTCATCTGTCATTGACTCTAATAAATTTACCCAACGGTGATGAAGTGCATGTAAAATAGTTGTTGAATAGTTTACAGGTGTATTTAAAACATCTGCTGTATTTACCCAAGCATCCTGCTTATAGGGTTTTATTGGAGGGGTCTCTTCCGTGAGCGCTAATTTAAATCGGATGAACGCATTCATATGACTATCCGCTATATGACCAATCAGCTGTTGCACTGTCCACCCTCCTTCTCTGTAAGGTGTTTCTAATTGTGCCTTATCCAAGTGTTGCATTGCAAATTCAATATCAGCAGGGGTAACTCTGATTTCATTGATCCATTGCTTTTTAGTTGCTTCAGAAAATGGCATTGGTTCATATTTACCAATAGGATAACGTGGATCAGTTGTCATAGTGTTTAATTAATCTAGTTTAAAAATATTTTATAGTCTTTTATTAATCTTCCCTCCAAGCTTTGCCTGTGCGGTGTATAAATACATCTTCCAAATTCGCTTTTTTTACTTCCTTCACTTTTTCAAAACCGGATGCCACTAATGCATCAATTAATGCATTCGGTGTATCAATCGCAATAATTTCACCACTATCAATAATGGCTACACGATCACATAAAACTTCGGCCTCATCCATATAATGTGTCGTAATGATTACGGTTGTTCCATTGTCCCTGATCTCCTTAATCAAATCCCATAAATTACGACGCGCTTGTGGATCAAGGCCTGTTGTAGGTTCATCTAAAAATACAATAGTAGGCTTATTGATTAATGTGGTCGCAATGGAGAATCTTTGCTTTTGTCCACCACTTAATTGTTTGAATTTTGCATTGGCCTTATCGGTTAAATTAACTTTTTTTAATAATTCCAATGGATCAATGGAAGTTTGGTATAATCCAATAAACAATTCAATGAGTTCAGTTAAAGTTAAGCTGGGATAAAATCCTGCCGTTTGCAATTGTACACCAATAATTTTTTTGATGGCCTCAGGTGCACTGTCAATATTAAAGCCATTGACCCATATTTCTCCGCTTGTTTTTTCTCGTAATGTTTCAATGATTTCCAAGGTGGTTGATTTACCTGCACCATTGGGTCCTAACAATCCGAAAATTTCGCCGGGATTCACTTCAAAACTAATCCCATTCACCGCTGTAAAATTGCCATATTTCTTAACCAAATTTTTAACGGTAATAATCGGAGTAGGCATCATACTTTGCTATTAATAATTACAAATTTAACTGCTTTTGAGCGCCTTGCAAAATGAAAACTTACACAAGACCCCTTATCTTTGTAAAAAGGTATAATCAATGAAAGTAGGAATCCTAGGTGGAGGTCAATTGGGTCGTATGTTATTACAAGCAGCGGCGAACTATGATGTGACTACTTATGTTTTAGAAAACGATGCCCACTGCCCCGCAGC
This sequence comes from Sediminibacterium sp., assembly GCA_030832695.1. The sequence goes on from JAURIP010000004.1 coordinate 5,773, forward strand.
GCATTTATGTCACCATTTCACCTTGGGTAATATTCAGGACTTTGATTCAGTGTATAACTTTGGAAAGCATTTAGATACACTCACTATTGAAATTGAATCAGTGAATGTGGAAGCTTTGGAGAAACTGGAACAAGAAGGGGTTAAAGTTTATCCTACGCCAGCTGCCATTCGCATTATAAAAAACAAAATTCTCCAAAAACAGTTTTATCAAAATAATGAAATTCCTACTTCTGAATTTCATATCACACAAAACCAAACCGATGTATTGCAACACATTTCCTTTTTACCTGCTGTTCACAAATTAGGAGAAGGTGGTTATGACGGGAAAGGCGTTCAAATAATTAACAGTGAAAAAGAAATCGAATTAGGTTTCAACGCCCCTGCAGTATTAGAAAGGAAAGTAGCCATTGCAAAAGAAATCGCGTTGATTGTTGGCATGAATGCCGAAGGGAAAACAATTATATACCCGCCTGCTGAAATGATTTTTGATCCAGTATATAATTTACTCGACTACCAAATAAGCCCTGCAAAATTAGAAGAAAAGCAACTTTGGAAAGCCCAAGCTATTGCACGAAAAGTATTGAGTGGGTTAAATAGTCCTGGCCTTTTCGCTATTGAATTATTTATTGATAAATCCGGTGATATACTTGTGAATGAAACTGCTCCTCGGGTACACAATAGTGGGCATCATACTATTGAAGCAAACTATAGTAGCCAATATGATATGTTATGGCGCATTTTGTTAAACTATCCATTGGGTAATGCTGACGAAATTTTACCATCTGCAATTGTGAATATTATTGGTGCAGAAGGTTTTACTGGCGATGTGATTTATGAAGGCTTGGATGAGGTGCTTAAAATGGATAATGTTTTTGTGCACTTATATGGAAAAAAACAAACCAAACCAGGTCGTAAAATGGGACATGTAACCATTATCAGTAGCGACTATCAGGATTTAACACATAAAGCAAATAAAATAAAGCATACACTTAAAGCCATTACTTTATAGTTTTGTTTTAATCAAAGTCTTTTTTACTTGTAAAGTTTTTTGGTACCCAATGCCGATGATGCTTTTAAGCTGTAAACCTGGAGAAGTTTTATTGGGCCCAAATATTCTTATCTTATCATCATAGATCAAATCCAAATTATAAGTAGCTGAAAAATATTTGTTTATTTTAAAGCTAAAATAATTGGTCATGTATAAATTTAAATTCTCCGGCTTGTCGTTATAATTCGAAAAAATATCGGCCCTCCCACGGTACAACACATTGGTCGCAATATTATCACTATAGTTAATAGTTATAAAAGTACCCGTCTCTCTTGATATTTTGGAACCTGGGGTAACACCATACTTCCCTAAATTTGACAATGCATTATTCAATACCAAAGTGGTTCTAGAAGTTAATGGAGAAAAGAATATAGAAAACTTATTGGAAGGCTTAAAATCCAAACCTGCAGATAAAATAATATAGGCTGGAGTTAAAAAAGAGGAGGTTAATGTTTTATTCGTTCCGCTAAAACTATAACCATGAAATAGCTGTGACCTAAAATTAAATAGTCCAGAAACAAACCACATACCTGAAGTATCAATTTGGTATCCGTACTTACTTAATAAATCAAATCGATCGTCATTTTTTCGGCCACCCAAACTGGTGGATTGAATAAACCCAAGGTTGACATCTAAATTATTGTCCCAATTTTGATATGGTTTTTTAAATAAAAGATAATAATTAAAATAAGACCCAATGGCCATGTTGAAATTATCACCCCCGGCAGCCCAATTACTTAAGGAGCTTTGTGATAAATTAAAATTATACAACCCCCCTTGTTTCCAATTCCAACGAGTGGTATCATTATCTTTTCGAACACTTCGGGCTGTTTCAGAACGTAATTTAGTGACCGTAATATTTTGGGCGATGATTACAGTTGCTAAATGAAAAAACAAAATAAATAGTAGCCCTTTACGCATTTGCCGGTTTTTATCAAATATACCAATCAATAGTAAATGATTGATTTATAAGGCCATGTAATTTTTTGTGAAAACTTTCCGAATCACTCATATATTTAATTACCCTTGATAAGGGTTTAATTATCAAATAATTAGGGAATAGTGTATGACAAGTTGGCATATTCTATAAATTTTTACTAAATTTGTCCTTTAAAATAGCGGAATGGAATTATTGCAGACTTTGAACAAGGAACACGATGAATTAAGGCAAGGTGAGGTTTTTTCTGATGCGACACAACAGGATCAATTCACCAAGCATTTCTATATCGAAAGTTACGGCTGTGCGATGAACTTTGCGGATAGCGAAGTGGTGGCATCTATATTAGCAAAAAATGGTTTTGGGAGTACCAGAAATATTGAAGTAGCTGATTTGATATTATTAAATACCTGCTCCATCCGCGAAAAAGCGGAACAAACTGTTCGTAAACGTTTAACGGAGTTTAGAAAATTAAAAACACAAAATCCAGGATTATTGGTGGGTGTTTTGGGTTGCATGGCGGAAAGATTAAAATCAAAATTATTAGAGGAAGAGAAATTAGTGGATTTGGTAGTTGGGCCCGATGCATACCGCACACTACCCGATTTAATTAATGATGCAGGCACAGGCCAAAAAGCAGTGAATGTTTTATTAAGTCGTGATGAAACCTATGCCGACATCTCCCCTGTTCGTTTGGACAGCAATGGCATTAGTGGATTTGTTTCCATCATGCGTGGCTGCAATAATATGTGTAGTTTTTGTGTGGTTCCCTTTACAAGAGGTCGTGAACGAAGCCGAGATGCATTTTCAATTATTGCAGAATGTCGCGACTTATATGAAAAAGGATATAAAGAAATAACAATGCTAGGTCAAAATGTGGACAGCTACTATTGGAACAACCCTGAGAATAATTCAAGTACCACTTTTGCCATGTTACTTGAAAGTGTTGCTTTAATTAGTCCAACTTTAAGGGTTCGATTTAGCACTTCCCATCCAAAAGATATTACCGATGAAGTTTTGTTTACCATGGCAAAGTATCCTAACATTTGTAAATACATTCATTTACCAGTGCAAAGCGGGAGCACACGCGTATTGCAATTAATGAACAGAACTTATACACGTGAGTGGTATTTATCTAAAGTGGCACGCATTAAAGAGATAATGCCAACCTGCACCGTTTCCTCCGATATCATTGCAGGATTTTGTACTGAAACAGAACAGGATCACCAAGATACCATTAGCATTATGCAAGCTGCACAATACGATTATAGCTACATGTATTTTTATTCAGAGCGACCAGGTACCCTTGCAGCAAAAAGATACGAGGATGATATTCCAGAAGAAGTTAAGAAAAGAAGACTACAAGAAATTGTGGATGTACAATGGACGCTTTCCAATGAAAGTAATAAAAGAGATGTTGGTAAATGTTTTGAAGTATTGATTGAAGGGGATAGTAAAAAAAGTGAAGCGGAATGGATGGGACGCACAAGTCAAAACAAAGTGGTCGTATTCCCTAAGTTAAACCACCCATTAAAAAAAGGGGACTATGTTGAAATTTTCATTGCAGGATTTACAAAAGGTACCTTATTGGGTACATTAAAAACGAACTAGTATGGATTTGCAGACATTAAAAAATAGATTTAGTATTATAGGCAACACGCCTACCTTAAATCACGCACTCAATACAGCTGCACAAGTGGCTGCAACGGATTTAACCGTATTAATTGTGGGTGAAAGTGGTGTTGGAAAAGAAGTGTTTTCACAAATTATACATAGCTTATCAGCACGAAAACACAATCCGTTTATTGCAGTAAACTGTGGCGCTATTCCTGAAGGCACAATTGACTCTGAATTATTTGGTCACGAAAAAGGTTCCTTTACGGGTGCAGTAGATAGTCGAAAAGGCTATTTTGAAACCGTAAGTGGTGGTACTATCTTTTTAGATGAAATTGGAGAATTACCTTTAGGTACGCAAGCAAGATTATTACGCGTTTTGGAAACAGGCGAATTTATTCGTGTGGGTTCCTCCAAGGTACAGAAATCAGATGTTCGTGTGGTTGCAGCTACGAATAGAGAGTTATTAGAATTTACTCAGAAGGGGCGTTTCAGAGAGGATCTATATTATCGTTTAAACACGGTGCCAATTCGGGTACCCTCATTAAGAGATAGAAAAGAAGATATTCCATTACTATTTAGAAAATTCGTGGTTGACTTTTCAGACAAATACAAAACCAAACCTATTTTTTTAGATGCAGACGCAAGAGATTTACTTACTCAGTATCCATGGCCAGGCAATGTGCGTGAACTAAAAAATATAGCAGAACAAATTTCTGTGTTAAGTAAAAGTGAAACCATCAATGCAATAACACTTGCGGAATTTTTACCACAAGCGCATGTAAATAAAGTGCCCATGTTAACTGGTAATACACTAGTGGGTGAATTTGCAAATGAAAGAGAGATTTTATACAAGCTATTTTTTGACATGAAGAAAGATGTCAATGAACTTAAAAAGATGTTTGTTGAAATTTTACAAAACCCATCCTTGGGTGGACAAAATGTACATTTTAACAGAGAATCCATCTTAAATGAGTTGAAAGACGACTTATCCCCTGTCCCAACTTCTGTAGGCCCCATCATACATCATCCATCTAATCAAATAACCCATCCAAATCAACAGCCTGTTATCATTGACAATGAACAACAAGGAATGTATGAAGTAGATGAGTCGCTAAACATCATGGATAAGGAAAAAGAACTAATTTTAAAGGCCTTGAAAAAACACAGAGGCAGACGTAAGGATGCTTCAACGGACTTAGGCATTAGCGAACGCACTTTCTATCGAAAAATTAAAGAATACGACATTGAAGAATAATTATTTTAAACATATCCTCGCATTACTTTTTATAAGTATTGGTTTAAGCGGTTGCGGAATATACAGCTTTAAGGATGCCGTAATTCCCGATAATATTAAAACCATAAAAATTGGTTTTATAGAGAACAAGGCAAGGTATGTGAACCCGCAATTAGCACCACAGCTTACGGACAAGTTGCTGCAAAAAATAATTAGTCAAACTAAATTAACGCGCACCAATAGTGATGATGCACATTATCAAATTTATGCGACCGTCACCAATTATGATCCTTCCCAAACCGTGGGCGTTAGTGCACAACAGGCCAGTACCAATCGACTTACCGTTACAGTGCATGTGATATTGAAAAAAACACTTGAAAACAAGGAACAGGAGTTTGATGTAACAAGAAATTTTGACTTTTCGGCTAACTTAACATTAACTCAAGCCGAAGGACAATTAATGAGTGACATTTTAAGAAATATAACGGATGATATTTTTAACCAAATTTTTTCAAACTGGTAATTAATGACACCCACCTTACTAAATAATATTTTATTGCAATGGACAGGCCACGCTCATTTGGAAGCCATTGAAACCAAGGAATTAGCGCAATGGGTGGAAAAACACCCATACAGCCCTAGCTTGCAATTTCTATTGGCAAAAAAGTATGATATGGTAAATTCGCCATTGCTTTTAACGCAATTGCAAAAAACAACTTCTTTTTTCCCTTCGGCAATACAAATTCATCAATGGCTAAAATTGGAGGATACCGATACTATTTCCGCCCCCATGGAGGAAAAGTTAAGTTCCCTGATATCGGATCAATTAGCCCAATTTAAGGAACCTGTGACTTTGGACAATGCAGCTTACGAAATGGAGCTTACCCCGCTTCAAAAGGACTATTTTGCAGCCCAAGGCATCGAAATTGACCTTTCTACCCTGCCTCAGGATAAATTTACCCAACAATTACGCAGTTTTACTGCTTGGTTGAAAGTTTTAAAAGAAAAAGAGGGCGTTCCAAATACACCTGAATTAGCGGAAGCACAGGAAAAAGAGATCACTGCTATTGCTGAAAAAGCCAATATAATGGAGGAAGTGGTCACTGAAGCAATGGCTGAAGTATGGGAGAAACAAGGCAATTCCCGGAAGGCAATTGCCCTTTATTCGAAATTAAGTTTTATTTTTCCTGAAAAATCCGTTTATTTTGCGTCCAGAATTGAACAACTAAAAAAAAGAAAATGATTACTTTATTCCTGATTTTAATTATCGCAGCGTGTTTTGGCCTAGGCTTTATGGTTTTGATTCAAAACCCTAAAGGAGGCGGATTGAACGCAAATGTGGGTGGCATATCTAATAACTTTATGGGTGTTAAGCAAACAACTGATGTTCTTGAGAAAGGAACCTGGGTTTTTGCTGCACTAATTGCCGTTTTAGCAATTACATCAACTGTTTTCTTAAAATCAGGCACTACTGACGCTGACAAAGGATTATTACAAAAAGTAAACACTTCAGCAACTGCTCCTATATCAGCGCCTGTGCAACAACAAGCTGCTCCAGCAATGGCTACACCGCCACCGCCGCCGCCAGCAATACAAAAAAGTAAATACGATTGGGCGCTTGAACACGAATGTTACAATAGCTTCCATTTTACAATAAATTTATCCTAAATCCTTCTCTTTCAAAGAGCGGGATTTTTTATTTATGGTTTACAAAACTTAACTTTACCATAACCATTTTATAAAAATATTTAAGGGATATCCTAATGAAAAAAATTTTTCTATTTGCTTTGCTTATTTTAATCAGCTATGAAGCCTATATTATTTTTATAAAATCTACGTCATTCCCAGAGGCGCAAGTCAGTTTTCGTTATGACAAGAACAGCATGTCCATCAATGATTTGGGTGATAGCTTGGTAGCACATCATGTGATTCCAGAAAAATTTAGCTTCACCCTACTTGCCCCCCTTTTCGATATTCAAAATAAAACAAAATCTGGGTCCTTCTTGGTTAAGAAAAAAGCAAATTTATTTTCAATTTTACGCATGCTTCGTAATAACCAACAACCCATTGTAAAATTTATATTAAACAAAGTAAGAACCAAGGGAGAGTTAGCAAAACTAATCTCCACCACTTTCACCACCGATAGTAGTGAAGCGGCCTTGTATTTAAATAGTAATGATTCATTGGCACCATTCAATATTGATACCGCACAATTATTCACTTTATTTATTCCAAACACCTACGAATTTTATTGGAACACTTCCATGTCCAAATTATTAAAAAAGATGAAGGAAGCCCAAATGCAATTTTGGAATACTAATAATAGAAATAATAAAGCGGCTCAGACCGGATTAACGCCTCAACAGATATATACCCTAGCTTCCATTGTAGAAGAAGAAACCAACAATGATTCAGATAAAATTTTAATTGCGAGCGTTTATCAAAACAGACTTAAAAAAAGCATGCCTTTACAAGCCTGTCCAACCATCAAGTATGCAATGCAAGATTTTACCATTACCCGCATTTATGAAAAATATTTAACCAACCCCTCTCCTTATAATACTTACCAAAATGTAGGTTTGCCCCCTGGTCCTATTTGCACACCAGCTCCGAGTACGATTGACCTTGTGCTCAATGCCCCTAAAACTGATTACATTTACTTTGTAGCCAAAGCCGACTTTAGTGGCTATCATCACTTCAGTAGCACCTATGAAGAACACAATCGTTATGCAAAAGAATATCAAAAAAAGCTAGACGAATACCAAGCGAAGAAGCAGTTAAAAGAAGTTGAAAACAAAAAAGAAAAATAAAATTTGAATAAAATATTCGACATATTATACAAACTCATTCAACCATTGCTTCATTTTTTAAAGCAAAAAGGGAAATTGGTTTATATCCCAGGATTTGAAAGAGTTAACTTATACCAAGTAATTAAGTTTTTATACACCCAACTTAATACCATTGGATTATATGATCGTGCATCTGCTATTTCCTTCAATTTAATCATGGCGCTCCCTGCCTCCTTTTTATTTTTATTTTCAATCATTCCCTACTTTCCAAAAACATTAAAAATAAAAAAGCAGATACTTTCTATTTTTAAGGATATTTCCCCCAACTCTAGTACCTATCGTTTTATATTAGATATCATCAATGATTTACTTAGCCAGCATGTGGGCATATTTTCATTCGGATTTCTTTTATTACTTTTTTACGCTTCTAATGCAATGACAGGTATCATTCGCAGCTTTGATAAATCATACATGGAACATAAACCATTTTTTTTACACCAACGCTGGCGCGCCATTCGACTTACACTTATATTAATTTTATTAGTATTTGCGAGCTTATTGGTATTAATTGGACAGGATCAGCTAACTACTTTATTAAGAGAAGTTTTTGATATCAAGCGCAAAACCATTATTCCTTACTGGAACTTTATAAGATGGGGTATAATTATTCTATTGTTGTTTTTTGGAAATGCCTTTATATATAAATACGCACCCCATATCAAAGAAAGATGGTCTTTATGGTCGCCGGGCGCTATTTTATCTACCTTTTTAATGTTGGCTACTACCCTAGGGTTTTCCTATTGGGTAAATAACTTTAGCAGCTATAGTAAAATTTATGGCTCTATTGGAACCGTATTAGTGGTCATGACTTTAGTATACTTAAATGCACTCATTCTGCTCATTGGATTTGAATTGAATGTAAGTATTGAAGTACTAAAAAAAGAGCAAAACCAATTAGAGTTGCTCTAATCAATCCTGCTCTTTCAAATTTATTTTCAGCAATTTTATTTGGAAACTGCTACTTATTTGCCATGTCTGGAATCACTTCTGACTTATAATCACTAGCATCTAATTTGGCCTTTGTTTCGCTAAATGCTTTTAAGGTTAAATCAATTTCTTCTTGCGTATGTTCGGCAGTCGGAATTAATCTATATATGATATGCCCTTTAGGTATTACTGGATAAACTACAATGGAACAAAATATTTTATAATTTTCTCTTAAGTCCATCACCATTAAAGTTGCTTCTTCTACACCCCCTTTCATATACACCGGCGTTACTACTGAATCTGTTTTTCCAATATCAAACCCTCTTTCCTTTAAACCTTTTTGTAAGGCAATAGCATTCTTCCACAAATTTTCCTTTAAGTGGGGCTGTGTTTTTAATAATTCTAAACGCTTTAAATTTCCAACGACATACGGCATGGGTAAACTTTTTGCAAATATTTGAGATCGAATATTATAACGGATATAATCAATAATCGTTTTAGGGCCTGCCATAAAAGCACCAATGGATGCCATACTTTTTGCGAAAGTGGAAAAGTACAAATCAATTCCATCCTGACATCCTTGTTCCTCCCCTGCGCCAGCGCCTGTTTTACCTAATGTACCAAATCCATGCGCATCATCCACCAACATTCTAAAAGGCACTTTTGATTTTAAATCTACTACCTCTTTAAGTTTTCCTTGATCACCTGCCATGCCAAATACCCCTTCAGTGATCACTAAAATTCCACCAGATTGTTGTTTTTCAATTAAAGCTTGTGCACGGTGTAATTGCTTTTCGCAATCTTCCACATCATTATGCTTATATACAAAACGATGGCCTGGCAACATTCTTAGCCCATCAATAATACATGCATGACACTCTGCATCATAAACAACCACATCATGACGACCACAAATTGCATCAATCGCACTCATGATGCCTTGATAGCCATAATTCATTAAAATAGCATCTTCCTTATTTTCAAAACTAGCCAACTCTGCTTCTAGTTGTTCATGCAAATCACTATTTCCACTCATCATCCTAGCTCCCATCGGTAATGCCAAACCATATTTAGCACTTGCATCCGCATCCGCTTTTCGCACTTCAGGATGATTGGCTAAACCTAAATAGTTATTCAAACTCCAAACAATCATTTCCTGCCCTCTAAACATCATTTTAGATCCAATTTCCCCTTCTAACTTAGGGAAAGCAAAGTAGCCATGTGCTCTTTCACGATGCTGGCCAATTGGGCCGTAGTTTTTAATGAGTCTTTCAAATATATCTGCCATAAAGTGTGATTAAGTTAGGCAAATTTAATAAAATTTTAGGTTTAAAACACTAATAAATAGCTGTAATTTTGCCGCATCATTTAAACAAAAATTTATGCGATTTACCCTTTTGTTAACAGTAGTTTTAATAGCAACGCAAACTTTTGCTCAAAAACCTAACGCAGTCAAAGTAACGGATGCAAAACCAAAGTTAGTGGTAGGAATACTAGTTGACCAAATGCGTTGGGACTATGTAAATAAATTTAAGCCGTTTTTTAAAACACAAAATGGCTTTTTAAGATTTATGAATCAAGGTGCTAGTTGTAATAATAACCTTATCTCCTATTTACCTACTGTGACCGCTTGCGGACATGCCGCAGTTTATACTGGAAGCACCCCTGCTATTCATGGCATCACGGGCAACGATTGGTATGATAATATTCAGCAAAAAATGGTGTATTGTGTTGAAGATAATTCTGTACAAGCAGTGGGTATTGAAAATAGCAGTGCAGGAAAAATGAGTCCCTTGAATGTATGGACTACGACTATTGGCGATGAATTAAAATTAGCCACTAATTTTAAAAGCAAAGTGTATGGCGTTTCGTTAAAAGACAGAGGCGCAATTATTCCTGCTGGTCATTCTGCAGATGGCGCTTTTTGGTATGATAGCAAATCAGGTAATATGATTAGTTCCACTTATTATGGTAAAACATTACCATTATGGTTGACTAATTACAACAATGCAAAAAAGGTCGATAGCTTTTACAAATTAGGTTGGAGTTTAAGTTTACCCACATCCGTTTATGAAGCAAATTGCGATAAAGATCAAAATGTATATGAATCAACTCCTTTTGGTAAGGATGCAAAAGGCTTCCCCTATAGCTTAACTCAGTTTGTTGGAAAGGACTACGGTAAAGTTGCAACTACGCCTTATGGAAATAATTTAGTACTAGATATTGCTACCCAAACCTTAATCAATGAAAAAATGGGTTTAGATGATATTACAGATTTATTGGCGGTAAGTTTTTCCTCTCCGGATTATATTGGTCATGCCTTTGGTCCTTATTCTTGGGAAACATTGGATAGCTATATTAAATTAGATGAACTATTGGCTCAGTTTTTTACGACCCTCGATCAGCAAGTAGGTAAAGATAACTATACTGTATTTTTAACTGCCGATCATGCTGTTGCGCCAATTCCAGGATATGCGCAAAAAAATAAAATACCCAATGGTACTATTTCTGATGCTGGTATTAAAAATGAACTTGAAAAAATGTTAACGGCTAAGGGTTTGAATTCAAAATTAATTTCAGCGATCACTGAATTCAATATTTACTTCAACCATCATTTAATGGACAGCTTGCAAGTAAGTCAAGATAAGTTAACCTCCCTAATTACAAACCACCTTGAACAAAAAAGTAATATTTTACAAGTGGTTGAATTGCGCAAGGCTGCGATCGCCCCATTACCGCAAAGTATTAGAGAACGGATTGTCAATGGATTTAATCCACAACGAAGCGGCGATTTAATATTTATTACAAAATCGGGTGTGGTTGGCGGTGGCAATACAGGAACTGGCCATGGCGTATTTTATAATTACGATGCACATATTCCTTTACTATTTTACGGAAAAGGAATCAAAAAGGGACAAGTGAATATTATAAACTACATGACCGATATTGCTCCTACCATTACTACATTATTAGGAATTCAGATGCCAAGTGGAAGTATTGGAAAGCCAATTTTAGAAGTAATTCAATAAGGAAAATAGAAAAAAGACTAAAACATGATATGTATCAACCCCAATTAAATCATATTATTTAAAAATTATACTAAATTGCAGATAGAAATTAATTCTATTATCATAAAAAATAAAACATGAAAAAGATAGCCATTTTTTTATTAGCGGGTTTACTTTCACTTTCCACCACTGCTGTAATGGCAAATTGTGATGGAAAATGCAAAGACAAAACCAAATGTACAGAATGCAAAAAGAAAGAAACCAAAGATCCTAAAGCACACAAATGCACTAAAGAATGCATGAAAGATGGCAAATGTGCTGAAATGAAAAAAGATACTAAAGGAAAAGGTAAAGGATAATCAAACACCCTATTCCACTAAAAAAGCCATCCCGATTTTTCGGAATGGCTTTTTTTATACGTAACATAGTGTCGTTAAATAGAAAAAATAATTACCCAAGTTTCGCTTTAAGATTCGCATCCAATGCATCCAAAAACTCTTCAGTATAAACATAATGATCACCATGTTTAACTTTGTTTCCATGCACACATACCGCTAAATCCTTGGTCATAATACCTGACTCTACTGTTTCCACACACACTTCTTCCAATGCTTTAGAAAAACGAATTAATTCTTGGTTATTATCTAATTGGCCTCTGAATTCCAAACCTCTTGTCCATGCAAAGATAGACGCAATAGGATTGGTAGAGGTTCGATTTCCTTTTTGGTGTTCACGGAAGTGACGCGTTACTGTACCATGTGCAGCTTCAGCTTCCATTACTTTTCCATCAGGTGTAATTAAAGTTGAAGTCATTAAACCTAATGAGCCAAACCCTTGTGCTACTGTATCAGATTGTACGTCACCATCATAGTTTTTACAAGCCCATAC
>JAURIP010000047.1 GCA_030832695.1 Sediminibacterium sp.
TAACCCTTGAAGCCAATTGGAAAAATATTCAATCCAATTTAAAAGGCGCTTTACCTCCTGCGCGCATCATGAACGAGGAAAGCAAAACCACAAGTATATTAAGAGATTTATTAAATGAAGATTTTAATAAAATCGTGGTTAACGATAAAAAGATATTTGATATCACTTTAAGCTATTTACAAAGAATAGCCCCTGCCAAAAGCAATATATTAAGTTTGTATGAGGGTGATCAGCCCATATTTGATCAATATGGTATTACCAAACAAGTAAAGTCCTCTTTTGGAAAAACGGTGAACCTACCTAGTGGCGCATACTTAATTATTGAACACACAGAGGCATTGCATGTCATTGATGTGAACAGTGGTTTTAAAAGTGTTTCTAATAACCAGGAAGAAAATGCGCTGCAAACCAATATGGAAGCGGCTGAGGAAATTGCACGACAATTAAGATTAAGAGATATTGGTGGCATTATTGTGATTGATTTTATCGATATGAAATTACCTGAGCATAGACGCAAAGTGCAAGAGTCATTAGAGGATTTCATGAAAACAGATCGCGCCAGACATTCTGTATTACCAATTTCAAAATTTGGATTATTACAAGCGACCCGTCAACGTATTCGCCCTGAAGTAAATATTAATACCTCGGAAGATTGTCCTGCTTGTAATGGCACTGGCAAAATAACTTCTACTTTGTTATTGGAAGATGAGATTGAAAAGAAAATGTCTTATTTGACCACCCATGGTCATAAATCATTGATTCTATTAGTTCATCCAATCATTCATTCGCATTTGACCAAAGGTATATTTAACAATATCATCAAGCGTTGGAAAAATAAATATAAAATTAAATTAAAGTCACAGGCAGATAATTTGAGCCACTTAGTTGAATATAAATTCCTAGATGAAAATTTGGAGGAAATTAAAATTTTTTAAGCATAGCAAAGCCTTTTAAACTAGCTAAAAAGTATACCCCTTGTTATATAAAATAAGCCTCCCTCGGTTTCCGAGGGAGGCTTATTTTATATGAATTAAACAATAAATTATTGCTTTTGTAAAACCAAGGTATTGATGCCATAGTCAGCAGTACCATATTTAATACCAATTTTTAATCCAATATAGCCAGTACAAGAAAACACATATCCAACAGTTCCTGAGGAAGGCATATAAGCTGAAGTAAGTTGACCGTAATCCGCAAATACTACATTATTAGTGGCTAATTTTGCAGTACCAGTAGCTGGATCAATACTAATTACCAATGGACTTTTTAAATCACCATAAGCTGGATTAGGCCATACTTTTGACAAATTAATTTGATTCGCACCAGGACCATCCGTAACATCTACAATATCTCCAACGGACCAATCAGCCCAATCATCTTGTTTTACTTTATATTTTCCAGTCATTCCGCCTGTAAAAGGGCAAACAACATAAGCAGTCCATCTAAAACAACTGTTATAGTTTGAACTTGCTTCCAACGCCTGAAGTGTATTTGAAACATCGTAGGTTTTATTGTCAGAAGTAACTACTTGATTATAGATAGTGTAAAATTGTCCAGGTGCAAACAGTGCTGCAGTCGTTTTTCCCAAGGCAGTAGCAATTTCGGCACCAGTTACAGAAAGTTCAGTTGTTCCGCTTATAGGCACCGCCTTAATCAATTTCCATGTCTTAGGATCTGCGTTGGATGACTGAACAACAAATAATTTTACTTCTTTGATCGTAACACCATTATTGTATGCATCTACTTTTACGCTTACTTTCGAAGTGCTGATAGCAGCGTAATTTAAGTTCAAATTAACCGTTGAATTAAGCGTTATATAGGCGCCCTTTCCAAAATTGGCAATGTCAGTAAAAGGATTAATCGTACTCAGATTTTCTTTCTCACAAGAAGAAGCGATCAAAGTAAAAGCAATTCCAATTAATAAATTATTTAATATTTTTTTCATTGTTGCTTATTTTTTATTTGATGAAATTATCAGGGTTATTATCCCAAAATGCTTTACTTACAGCTGTTCCTAATGCTCTTTGCACAGGCGCATTCAAATTTCGACCCACATAATCCTGTGGATACTGAAACAATCGAATAAATAGTCCTGGATTCGTAGCAAAAACGGTTGGCTGCATATTTTTAGGATATCCTGTTAATCTGTAATTATTATAAGCTTCCCAACCATTTCCCCATAAAGCAAGATAATATTCTTTCATTATCACTGCCAATTTATCTTCATTTGTAGCGGCAGCATCATATTGTGCCATTACAAGACTAACGTAATTATCTATAGTTGCAGTAGTGGGCGCAAAAGTAGCTGAAACAGATACGCCAACTGTAGCGGCGAAACCCGTTACTTTTGCTATTGAAGCCTTAAGCGCAGCAGTTAAAAAAGTTTTTGCTTGTGCTGCGCCTCCAGGAATAATACCCACAATTGCGGCTTCCGCATGAACAAAATAAGTAAACTCTGAGTTCCATATTGGTAAAATACCAGCACCCTTTCCACCCATTTCTAATTTAACCCCAGCAGCTTGATTTTGGTCAACTTCTCCACCAGCAGGATATACCCCCCAGGTTGTCTTAAATTGGCCATCAGGAGGTGTACCACCATTATCACCATGGTCACGACCCCAATAACCTGCACCTACATAGCAATAGGGCATTTCAGCGGTGTAATTAGGAGGTCTTTGTAAATTAGTGCTGCAAAATAAAGTAATCTCATTTACATTCGCACCATTTGTATTTTGTCTATAAAAATAGTAGCGTTGTCTTGGATCAACCGTAGGTCCTTTAGGATTTACTGCAGTAACTGAGCCACTTTTTTCAGCAGCAACGGCCCACATGAACCAATCCCCCATATATTCACCAGCACCATTCGGCCCGTAGTTACCAGCATAATCAGGATGACGTGAATCAGGTGAGGTTATATTGGTACCGTATTTAAAATTGAGATCTCCTGAAATTGTTTTGATTAGATCCCCTTCAGTTATCAATGCTGCAATCTTTGCATGTGAGGTTGCATCAACTTTGCGCGTTTGCATTAGTAATTTTAACTTCATTGTTTTAGAAGCTGTTATCCATTTAGCCGTACTTCCTCCATAAAAAACATCATTGGCAGGAGCAGCACCCGAGGTTGAAAAATCTTTGATCGCATCGTCATATAAAAGTATTGCTTGCTCATAAATTTTAGCACTTGCATCTGTTTTTGGATTGGGATTTGCAACACCCAAAACAGCCTCAGAATAAGGAATATCACCAAAAGCATCTACTAATAAAGTAATTGTATACGCCTTCATGAATTTTGCCATACCTGATGCAGTATATCGTTTTTGTGCCTGAGCCAAAGGAATTAAGGCGTTCGCATTTTTCAAAATGGAGGTATAGCCTGTGTTCCATAAACCATTAAAAGAGCCTGGGTTGTAAGCACTGGAATAAGTTGGACCACCCCAAGCTTGTTGTCTAGTTAATTGACCACCTGTATTTGAAGCATCATCAAACAAATAAGAAAAACTTAGTTGTACCGAATTCAATAACAGGTCAACGTCAGCCGTAGATAATGAAGGTGAATTGGGATTCTCTAAGAGACTATCTAATTGTTTGCTACACGCTACTGCTGTTGTAAATAAGGTAGTAACAAGTATAATTTTTATAAATTTCATATATTTTTATTTTATTTCTTTAGGTTAGTATTAAAAAGTTACTCTTAAACTTACACCCATTCTTCGAGCAGAAGGTCCATTAATAAATTCAAGACCTTTACCAGAACTAACCCCTAAACTACTTACTTCTGGATCGAAGTGTACATATTTAGGGAAATTAGGTGCGTAATACCATAAATTACTTCCGTTTGCACTTACAGTTAAGCTTCCAAAAGGCGTTTTTGACAACATCTTTTCAGGTAGAGTATAACTTAAGGACATATCACTAATTCTAACTACAGTTGCATCAAACATACCAGATTCGTCTGGACCAAACATATTGTTAAAGAATGCTTGCGTAGCACTTACTTGTTGGTTATTTACAGATCCATCTTCTTTCACACCTGGTAATATATAAGGAGCAGCTCTGTCAAATTCTGTATCCTTTGTAACACCTCGCGCTAATAATGCCCTTGTAGTTCCTGAATAAATATCGCCACCATCCGTATAATTCACTTGCATTCTGAAGCTAAACCCTTTATAAGTTAAACTAGATATACCAGTAAGTTGGTAGTTTGCATTTGGATCTCCAACAACAACGAGATTGTCCGTGTAAATATAATCTCCCCCAGAGTTAACAATACGCACTCCGTTTGCATCCCGCTTAAAACCATAAGCTTTAATAACGCCCAATGGCATTCCATTGATGGCATAGTTACCTGGACTAGAATACCCCGCATAATTAATTTCCTTCAATTCTTTTGGTATATTCGAAACCATTGATCTATTTTGTGTCCAGTTAGCCGTTACTTCCCAAAGCCAATCTTTGCTTCTGATTATTTTATACGCAATTTGAACCTCGAAACCTTTGTTATTTACATCGCCCGCATTAATTTGTTGGGCTGTAAAACCTGTAGATGGATCTAACAAACTTGTAAGTATTTGATCTTGAGCAGTTCGATTATAATAATGTACGTCAAGCGATAATCTACTTTGAAATAATTTAGACTCAATACCGAATTCTGCCTCCTTTAATAATTCGGCTTTTAAAGCGCTATTCGGTAAAAAATTTCTAATACTATTTGAATTTAAAATGGTGCCTGCTACAGTTTGAAAACGTCGAGTGGATAGATCCAAAGCAGCTCTTGTAGAATAAGGTCCAGGGAATCTAGCTGAAGTTGCATAAGAAGCAGATAATTTTAAATAATTTATATTCTTTTTGTTTTGTAAGAAAGTGAAAGCCTCCGTTGGAATAAAGGATACGTTAGCACTTGGATATAGAATACTTCTGTTTTCAGCTTCCAAAGTTGAAGACCAAGAATTTCTTCCAGAAAGTGAAAGGTATAAATATTTTTTATAATCAAATACGCCTTGCGCATAAGCAGCTAAAGTTTGTTGTTGTGATTGATAATCCATATCGCCGCCGCCCTCATTTACAATATCATGCGTTACAAAGTTAGAGTGGTCTAATAAACCAAACACCAATTGTTCCTCACTCTTCACACCAAATTGTTTGAACAAGACTTCCTTTGAAACGACACCACCCAATATATCAAAATTGATATCTTTGGTAATTGCAATATTGGTATAAGCTGCATTTATTTCATGATTGAGAGTGGAATTATATGCAGTGGACGTTCTTAAGAAACCACGAGGATAATAAGAACCGCCTTTGTTTTGTGCATACATCTGGTCATTCGTATAATTGTCAAAGCCATAAGTATAAGTTAAGAAGAAATCTTTTTTGATGTCATACTTGGCTCTAACATTACCAATGGTTCTTGATGTTTTGTCCTGATTAAACGCATTATGTAAAGTCCAGGTAGGATTTTGCATCCCATTATTGGCTCTATAGTATACATGAGAATGATCAATAGGGTTTTCCCAAGGTAATCCAATTAAATCTACAGCCGTAGGAGTGTACATCACATCACTATATAAGGAAGGCGCACTTGAACCACTTCCAAAAGAAGGTGAAGTAGGTGGTGAATTAACATTGGTATTAGAATTATTTAAACTACCTGAAATAGTAATTTTATTAGTCAATTTTGCAGTACCCCCCATTCCTATATTACTTTTTATAACGCCATTGCCAGTTACAAAACCTTGATCGTCCGTATAACCAAAGTTCACATTATAGCTTACATTTTTTCCGGAAGCCCCTTTAAAATTGACAGAAGTGTTTTTAGTGCTACCGTCACGGAAAAAACGAGGTACACTATTATAAAACTTATATGGATAGGAAACATTACCCTTAAACTCTGGGAAAGCTGCATATAAAGCGGCCCTATTATAAGGATGACTTACTAAGGTAGGAGGATCTGTGAATTTAGCACCCCAGTTGCTATAAAAAGCCAAACCTAAACTTAAATCAAAACCACCTCCATAGGAAGTATTGTATTCAGGAAGATTTGCAAACTGGTTAACAGAGTATGTTTGTGCAACAGTGACTTCTGATTTACCTCTTATTGCTCCTGATGATTGATTTTTTGTAGTCACCAAAATTACACCATTAGATCCACCCTCACCATATAATACAGTAGCACTTAATCCTTTCAATACGTCGATTGATTCTATATTATTGACATCTAAATCCAGAAATCTACTAGGAGCATTGTTACCATATACGAAGCTTGTTTGTTGATTCGTACCGCCATCAATGGGTACGCCATCCAATACCCATAAAGGTTGGGCATTACCACTGATCGTAGACAATCCACGAATGATTACATTGGTACCAGATCCAGCCAAACCACTTGTATTTAAAATATTTACACCCGGAGCCTTACCATTTAATATACGAGCAACATCAATCTCAGGTTTTAATTCCAGGTCTTTCTTACCAATGGTTGATACCGCGTAACCCAATGCTTTCTTTTCCTTTTTAATACCTAATGCCGTTACAACCACTTCAGTTAATTCTTCTCTCAAAGCTTTAAGACTAAAGTTAGTAGTTGATTGTGCAGTGGCTTGTTTAGATTCAAAACCAACGCTACTAGCAGTAATGATACTACCTGCTTTAACGCTAATTCGATAGGTACCAGAAGCATCTGTAATTGTACGGTTGTTTGTTTGGGCTTTTTCTGTTACAACAGCACCTTCAATCGGCACATTTTTATCATCTGTCACTTTACCAGTAACAGTGATATTTTGCGCGATGGTCGCTTTGAATGAAAAAATAGCAACAAAGAAACTTAATAGTAGTTTTTTTCTCATGTTATTGTCAAAATTTTTGTTAATAAAGTCCGCTCTATTTTTAATGATTGTGCTAATTTAAATAAATTATTTAAATAAAATAACTATTTGTTAACATTATTTTAATTTTTCTATATATAATTATTATTTAATATTAATATTACATTATATATTTTTTAGATAAATGTTAACGGATTTGCGCTATTTCGGTAAATACTGATATATATATTTAAGCAAGCGATTATCTTTACAGCATGAGTAAGTCAAAATCGGCATTTTTCTGTAATAATTGTGGTTATGAGGCCGCCAAATGGGCTGGAAAATGCCCAGCTTGTAATGAGTGGAACACCTTTACCGAGGAATTGGTTGAAAAAACTAAGGAAACCAATTCAGATTGGGAAGGATACCATACGAACCAAAAGGGGAATCAGGCCATTTCCTTGAATGAAGTAGATAGTCAATCTGAAAAAAGAATTGATAGTTCCGATGTAGAATTAAATAGAGTGTTGGGCGGCGGAATTGTTTTGGGCTCTATTATTTTAGTTGCAGGCGAACCCGGTATTGGCAAAAGTACTTTGTTTTTACAACAGGGTTTAATGATGAAGGATCAAACAGTTTTATACATCAGTGGTGAGGAAAGTATTCAGCAAATAAAAATGCGTGCGGATCGATTGAATTTACAAAATGAAAATTTTTATTTGCTCACGGAAACGCATACTGCACAAATTTTTAAAGCGATTAAAAAATTAAAACCAACGGTAGTAATTGTGGATTCAATTCAAACTTTAGAATCTAATTTAATTGACTCCGCTGCAGGAAGCGTTTCTCAAATAAAACAAACCGCTGCTGAATTTCAAAAATTTGCGAAAGAAACTGGAACCCCTGTTTTTTTAATTGGACATATCACCAAGGAAGGATCCATCGCTGGACCCAAAATTTTAGAACATATGGTGGATACTGTTTTACAATTTGAAGGTGATCGCCATTATGCCTATCGCATGTTACGTACTTTAAAAAACAGATTTGGTGGCACGAGTGAATTGGGCATTTATGAAATGACCAGTGAGGGAATGAAAGTAGTTAATAATCCCTCTGCATTTTTAATTGCACAACGCAATGAATCATTAAGTGGCAGCACGATTGCAGCATCCATGGAAGGAATGCGCCCATTATTAATTGAAGTGCAAGCACTGGTTACACAAAGTGTTTATGGCACGCCACAGCGCACTGTGACAGGGTTTGACTTAAGAAGGCTACAACTTTTATTAGCCGTTTTGGAAAAACGTGGCGGCTTTGCTTTTGGTATGAAAGATGTTTTTGTAAATATTGCTGGTGGCTTAAAAATTGAAGACCCTTCCTTAGATTTAGCCATTATCCTTTCCTTACTTTCCTCTTATGAAGATGTGCCATTGCCACAAGGTATTTGTTTTGCAGGTGAGGTGGGATTGAATGGAGAAATTAGGGCCGTTAATAGAATTCAACAGCGCATTGCGGAAGCAGAAAAATTAGGATTCGAAAAAATTTATATTTCCGAGTTTAACAAAAAAGGAATCGAACAAAAAAAATACGGCATTCAAATTATTTCAGTGGAAAGAGTAGATGAAGCGTACCGATTATTTTTTTAGTGGTTGCTGATTCATTTTAAAATCACCCATGAAACGCATCAAGTATATTGCATTGCATGTAAAAAAATACTGGACTGGATTTTTACATTTAGTTTATCCGAAAATTTGTTTGCATTGCGGCAATAGTGACATTATCGAATTTCATGTATTGTGCCCCATTTGCTATGCAAAACTCCCCTTCACTAATTTTTTTGAAATTGATAATAATAATATCGATAAAATATTTTGGGGAAGAATACCTTTAGGTCCGAGTGGGGCAGGATTGTTTTTCACAAAAAATAGTATAGTGCAATTATTACTTTTTGAATTAAAATACAAACAAAATAAAAGGGCCGGCTTCCTTTTAGGTAATATGATTGGTTGGGCATTGAAAAAAGCAAACCGATTTAATGAAATTGACTTTTTAATCCCCATTCCAGTTCGAAAAAATACGGAAAGGACCAGGGGCTATAATCAGTCCTTCATTATTTGCGAAGGCATAGCACAGGCTTTCCCCATCCCCATTTTACAAGCAGTTTTATATAAAAATAAAAAAACAAACACCCAAACGCGCAAGGATCGAATTGAACGTGGCCACAATACTACCCTGCTTTTTGGTCTAAAAAACGCAGACCAAATTTGCAACAAAAACCTCCTTTTGGTGGACGATATTATTACCA
>JAURIP010000273.1 GCA_030832695.1 Sediminibacterium sp.
CAACCTGGCATTGGCATGATGGCGGTTTGGTAAAAGTGAAAAGTAAAGCAAGTTTGGCATTACATGATTTAACAGGATTTGAAGGTCGTTGTGAAGCTATTTTATTTTGCAAGGATATAAATTTTGAACCTACAAATGATATCGCATCACTAACAAAATTCCGACGTAAGCTTTTGGGCTTACCTGAAAATCCAGATGAGTTAGGATCCTTTGATTTAATTGTTTCAGGTGGGGGATTGGCAGGCACATGTGCAGCTATTGCGGCAGCAAGAAATGGTGTAAAAGTTGCATTGGTACAAGATAGACCTGTGCTTGGCGGTAATGGAAGTTCTGAAGTGCGTGTATGGCCCGAGGGGCACACCAATAAAGAATTGTTTCCTCATATTGGTGATATTGTAAACGAAATTCTTCCTCCCATAATTAAAGGAGAGGGACAGATATTTAATGGGGTCGCCGCCAATTATTATGACGATGCGCAAAAAATTAGCGTAGTAAAAAAAGAAAAAAATATCACACTGTTACTAAATCATCGTGTTTTAAAAGTGGAAACGGAATCAGATGTTATAAAAGCTATTGTAATTCAAAGCACATTAACATCGCGACAATACCGACTGAAAGGAAAATTATTTTCCGATTGTACTGGCGATGCCAGCATTGGATTTAAAGCAGGTGCTCATTTCGAATACAAAGTGGAAAACTTAATGGGAAGCACTAATCTTTTTAATATTCTTGATACAGATAAAAAGGAAGATGTGTTGGCCTGTGAATGTAAAGACAAAAGTGCATTAGCGATGAAATGTGAAATTGGTGATAATGATCAACCCTTTCCGCATTGTCCTTGGGCGCTAGATTTATCTGATAAACCTTTCCCTGGCCGAAAAGGTGAAAAAACTTTTGGCAGAGAAGGTTTACAATCCTTTGCGAATATGTGGTATTGGGAAAGTGGGTTTAACAAAGATCAAGTGAATGATATTGAACTAATTCGCGATCATAATTTTAGAGCCATGTATGGCGCTTGGGATGTGATAAAAAATATAGATAAAATGTATCCTAAGCATCGGCTAGGTTGGGTTGCCTATATCGCAGGTAAAAGAGAGTCTCGCAGATTAATGGGGGATATTATTTTAGATGCGGAGGATTTTAAGCAACAACGCAAATTTGAGGATAGTGCATTTCCATGTTCATGGCATGTTGATTTGCATACGCCTAAAAAGGAATACCAAGAAGGTTTTGAAAGCAACGAATTTGTTGCAGATTATACGAGAGGTGTGGAATATGAATATGGCGGTGTTTATTGGGCGCCTTATAGAACATTGTATAGTCGAAACATAAAAAATTTATTTATGGCGGGTCGCTGTATTAGTGTTTCTAAATCTGGATTGGGTCCAGTTAGGGTAATGAAAACTTGTGGGATGATGGGTGAAGTGGTGGGAAAAGCAGCATCTATTTGTATAAAACACAATATTTCACCGCGTGATGTTTACACGAATCATTTAAGTGAGTTACATGGTTTGATGAACAAGCCAGGTTCCGCCCGTGTTTAAAATTTATACTTTATTGTAATTCTTCAGCTGCATCCTTTGCGCGGGAAGGAACTGCATCTTTAAGCATTTCATTTAAACGCTTTTGCATAAGAGTAACTCTTTCTGGATATTTTAATGCCAAATTTTTTGTTTCGCTAGGGTCATCTAATAAATTAAATAGCGCAACTGATTCGTATTTATTAAACGCTTTGGTTTTTAACTGGCTACTATCAGCAGCTAATAAAATCAGTTTCCAATGATCCATTCTTATGGCTGAAATTATTGGGCCTTTTGTTGATACACTTAGTATGGCGTCATGGGGTGACTTTTTATTTTGCGTAATCATAGGCCAAACATCTTTCCCATCAATAGGCGTTGATTGATTTATTTTACCTCCTGCTAAATTGATTAATGTTGGATACCAATCAATAATATGCATGGGTTCGGTAATGGTAGTTTCGGAGTTAACATGCCCCGGCCAATTTACAAATGCCGCTGCTTTAATACCGCCTTCGTAAACGGTTGCTTTAAAGTCACGAAGTGGTGTATTGTCCCCAGGAGGTGGAGCGCCATTGTCACTTGAAAAAATAATCAAAGTATTTTCTCTTAATCCGGCTTTATCTAATGTGTTGACAATTTTTCCAATGGCTTCGTCAACCGCTGATAACATACCTGCTAGTTTTTGTCGATTACCTTTAAGTTGCGGGTAAAGCTTTGTATATGCTTCAGGGACTTGAAAGGGTGCGTGAATGCCATTAAATGGGATATATAAGAACAAAGGTTTTGTAGGGTCAGTTGTTTCAATAATTTTACAAGCTTCTTGGGTGATTAATTCAGTACTATATCCTTTTTCATTTAAGGGAATCCCATTTAGATACCAGTCCAATTGATTATTGCGACTATGCGTATAGTAGTCAATGCTTCCAAAAAAGTGACCATATTGCAAATCAAAACCACGTGCATTGGGTTGAAACGCTTTTTCGAATTCACCTAAATGCCATTTTCCGGTAATCGCTGTTTGATAACCATTTGCTTTTAATGCATCCGCTAATGTGGTTTCATTTAGTGGTAACCCCCAAGTTGCCCCTGGCGTAATAATATTGTAAACACCTGTGTGAGTAGGGTATCTGCCAGTTAATAAACATGCTCTCGTTGGAGAACAAACCGGCTGTACATAATTGTTTGCCAATATTGCGCCACTTTTTGCGAGTTGGTCTATTTGTGGTGTATAAATTTCTTTGCCTCCATTAAACCCACAATCCCCATAACCTAAATCATCCACTAAAATAAAAACGATATTGGGTTGTTTTAGTTTCGCTGTTTGAGCAAGGGTGTAATTGCAATAAAATAAACTGGATAATAATAGTAACTTAATCATCCACGTCCTTTGATTTTGATTTTTGTTTTGCATTCGTAGGTGGGTATAAAATTTCAGCCTGTACTTTTTCTAAATATGCCATTAATCGCGACTC
>JAURIP010000266.1 GCA_030832695.1 Sediminibacterium sp.
CAACTTAGCAATAAATGAAGATAAGTTATCTAAGGCAACAGCTTTTTACGAACAAATAAAACCATCTGTTGATAATTTTGATCAGCTAGGTGCTGATTCAATTGCTGAAATTGCAAATACGAATGGATGGCTTGCAGGTGTTGCTGTTAGTAAATTAAAAGATGAAGTTAGAAATGCAAATGACTTTTTAGTATTGGAAGCCAAGGCACCAGAAAATAAAGACGCAAAAGCGGAATATGCAATTGCCAAAGATATTACCGAAGGTTATAAAGCCCCTTTAAAGTTATATCTGGAAGGAACAATAGATCTAGATTCTACACTTGCTTTAGTGAATAGCATTTATCCCATTCAAGCAAAAAATATAGATAAGGTTAAAGCTAAAATTACCAAATTCAATATTGAAAAAACTTTTTCAAGTGAAATTGATAAAGCGGACAACTCCATGATTGTTTACGGAATCATTGGATCCTCCATATTATTTATGTTGGTTTACATATATGTTGAAAAAATAAAAACACCAACAGCCCGTAGTGTTGCATACATGTTTAAAAAATTACAGTTATTTAGTTCCGCTGCATTTAGTATTGGTCATGGTGGTAATGATGCGCAAAAGGTAATGGGTATCATTGGCGCCGCATTGATTGCTAGTGGAAGCATTCAGGATTTTGGCCAACTACCCAATTGGGTGCCTATAGCTTGTTATTTAGCAATAGGATTGGGCACCATGAGTGGTGGATGGAAAATTATTAAAACGATGGGGTCTCGTATTACCAAAGTAACTCCTTTAGAAGGCGTTGCTGCTGAAACTGCAGGTGCTTTTACACTTTTCTTTACTGGACAAATGGGTATTCCTGTTTCAACTACACATACTATTACCGGATCCATCATCGGCGTTGGCGCTACCAAAAGATTAAGCGCTGTAAGATGGGGTGTCACTACTAACTTATTGTGGGCTTGGGTATTAACCATCCCTGTAAGCGGCGTGTTAGCTGCCATTACTTATTTCATTGTCAGTTATATTATTAAATAACATTTTACCATAATATTTGGGTCCTACTCGCCAAATATTATGGTAATTGCCCTTCTCTAAATATATTATTAGTCCTAAATTTGTGCATGCGATGTAAGCTGCGCCTTTTTATTTCTTTGTTCCTTATTGTTCATTACAATTCCTACGCACAGGATTCGAGTTACAGTGATTTGTCGCCACTGATTGTCACTGCAAATAAATTAAAGGAAAGGCGTTCTCAAGCACCCATTGCCATTTCCATATTATCGCCAAAGCTTATTGAGGAAACAAAAGCCCAAAGAATAGATGCGCTTTTAAATAAAGTGAGCGGTGTTTATATGCCCACGATTGGTGGGGAGCAACATATGATGTCCATACGACAACCCATCTCACTAAAAGGATTGTACTTATATTTAGAGGATGGCATGCCTATCAGAACCAGTGGTTTATTTAGTAGTAATTCCCTAATTGAAATTAATACAGCTAATATTTATTCCATTGAAGTAATCAAAGGACCCGCAAGCGCTTTATATGGTGCAGAAGCCATTGGTGGTGTGGTCAATTTTTTATCCCAACCGGTACCCATTAAAAACACGCTTGATATAAGTTCCCAAATCAATAATACTGGTTTTACAAAAATTGATATCGCGGGTGGCACACCCACAAAAAAAGGCGGTTGGTTTATAAGTGGCTCCTTTACAAATCAAAAAAATGGCGTGACAGAACATAGTGATTATAATAAAAATGCATTTTCACTAAAAAAAGAATTTATCATCAATAAAAGATTAAAGGGCTATCAAACCCTTAATTACATTGATTATTATACACAAATGACAGGGTCATTAGACAGTATTAAATTTTTTCAGCAAAATTTTAGCTCCCAACAAACTTTTACTTTTCGAAAAATTAAAGCCTTGCGGTTAAGACAAAATTTACAATATGATTGGAATACAAATGCAAGTACTACGATTAATTTGATGTATCGTAATAATACCATGGACCAAAATCCTACCTATTCCATTGCATCCACTAGCAATCCTACAAAATTTAAAGGTCAAATTAATAGCAACCATTTTAACGCCTATGTTCTAGATATACAACATCATTGGAACTTAAAAGCACTAAAAAGTAAATTGTTCATTGGTGGCTACTGGGATTTTACCCCGCAAAATTTAATCGCAGATTATATAGATATTTTCAAGGATACCACTATTGGCAAATACACTAAATACAATTATCCAACGAAGGATTCCTTAATTACCTCCTACGAAACGGAATTGAATAACAAAGCCATTTACGCGAATTACATTTTTGATATTAATAAATATGTTCGCTTGAACGCCTCTATTCGTTATGATGATTTTACATACCTTTTTAATAATAAATTACCCATAGGTACCCCATCAGCCAATAATCATTTTACCAATTGGACGCCAAAATTAGGGATCAATTTTAACCAAAATCATCATGGCGTATATATCAATTATAGCGAAGGGTTTGTCCCGCCTCAGATTACTGAAATATACAATGCCATCAGAGTTCCATTTTTATTACCTCAAAAATTTAAAAACTTTGAAATTGGCAGCTGGTACCAAAACAAAAAAATATACGCGGAGGTTTCGTTATATCAACTGAACGGTATCAATGAAATTATTTCGGTGCGACAAACTGATGGTGTTAACCTAAATCAAAATTCAGGGGCAACGAAACATATTGGTATTGAATATCAAATGAGGTATCAATTAAATGCACAATGGGAATTGCTGATCAATGGCACTAACACAAAGCATACCTATATCAATACCTTGATCAAGGGAACAGATGTAAGTGGCAATGAGATGAACGCAGCGCCACGTAATTTTACAAATTTTAGTGCCACATGGAAGCCTAATACAAAATGGAGAATTTCCATTGAGGAATTACATCAGTCCAAATACTTTATGGATGAAACCAATACCACAAGCTATGGGGGGTTTGATGTTTTAAATATGCGTTTTGGATATGCTTTAAAAAAATCTGAACTATGGTTAAATG
>JAURIP010000169.1 GCA_030832695.1 Sediminibacterium sp.
ATTTATGGGGAGTTTTTCGTTTTATGAGCTATCCTTTGTGTATTTTTGCAAATCCAAAACATAGTGTATGAATTTGCCACTGTATTTGATGTCGGCTAATGAAATAAACAGCGCTACTAGTTACTTACCTATTGCCTTACAATTATTGTTCGCGGGCAGTTTTGTCGGCTTCATGATTTTACTTTCAAGTTGGGTAGGTCCTGCTCGAAAAACCTCAGATAAATTAGCAAGTTTTGCTAGTGGTATTGAATCACATGGTGATGCAAGATCACCCATGGCTGTGAAGTATTTTTTAATCGCAATACTTTTTGTTTTGTTTGATGTAGAAGTTATCTTTTTTTACCCCTACGCTGTAAATTTTAAAGCGTTAGGATGGAAAGGTTTTTTTGAAGTGTTATTATTTGTTGCTTTCTTTTTAGTCGGCTTTATATATATTATTAAGAAAGGAGCATTAAAATGGGAAGACTAATCATTATTAATATTTAATAAAAAATATGCGTCCAGTACGATTTAATTTAAATCCAAAAGAAGCTGAAATTGCAGATGCCATTTCAATGGGTAAGGCACCTGATGGTGTTCCTGGCGATGGATTTTTCGCTACACAATTAAGTTCAGTGGTAGGATTGGCGCGTAAAAATTCTTTGTGGCCATTGCCATTTGCCACTTCTTGTTGTGGCATTGAATTTATGGCAACCATGGCATCGCATTATGATTTATCTCGTTTTGGTTCAGAGCGTGTTGGATTTTCACCACGTCAGTGTGATTTACTAATGGTGATGGGAACCATTGCAAAAAAAATGGCACCAGTATTACGACAAGTGTATTTGCAAATGGCTGAGCCAAGATGGGTCATTGCTGTAGGCGCTTGCGCTTCCAGTGGCGGCATATTTGATACTTACAGTGTTTTACAAGGAATTGATCAAGTAATACCAGTGGATGTTTATGTACCTGGTTGTCCTCCGCGTCCCGAAGCGATCATTGATGGCTTTATGAAAATACAAGATTTAGTAGGGCAAGAAAGTATACGCCGTCGTAATAGTGAAAAGTATCGCGATTTATTAAACAGCTATGGCATACAATAAAATAAATTAAAACAGTACCGCATTTATAATGGCTTTAACCAACGCATATATACAAGAAAAATTAGTTGAAAAATTCAACGACCAAGTATTTCAATTTTCTACTGATTCAGGAATACTGTCTTTTGAGTCGGCTGCTGAAAATAATTTAAAAGTATTACAATTTTTATACGAGGAGTCAAGTTTAGGATTTACATTTTTAACAGATTTGTGTGGCGTAAATTATCCTGATAACAATGGCGCTGAATTAGTGGTGGTTTATCATTTACATAATTTTATTGAAAATATCCGTATTCGTTTCTCCATTGGGGTGCCAGTGGCAAAACCAGATGTATTTACGGCAACCAAATTATTTGAGAGTGCCAACTGGATGGAGCGAGAAACCTATGATTTTTTTGGAGTCAATTTTATTGGGCATCCTAATTTAAAACGAATTTTAAATGTGGATGAAATGGATTACTTCCCA
Organism: Sediminibacterium sp.; assembly: GCA_030832695.1. The sequence continues at coordinate 1,546 of JAURIP010000169.1, forward strand.
TTGAGAAAGGAATTTCCTTTGGAAGATCAAACGCGTATTGACAAGGATGATGAGATGTTTGGAAGAGGTTAGTTATAAAATAAATTAAGAACAGCGCATAAATATATTCATGGAACAACAAAGTAATATCACCTTACCAAAAGGGTCAATTGAAAAAACAACGACTACTTTAAATATTGGTCCAACCCATCCGGCTACGCATGGGGTGTTTCAAAATATTATGGAAGTGGATGGTGAGCGTGTGGTTTCCACGGAACAAACGGTGGGTTATATACATAGGGCTTTTGAAAAATTAGCAGAACGCAGGCCTTTGTATCAAATTACCCCAATTACGGATCGTTTAAATTATTGCAGTAGCCCGATTAATAATATGGGTTGGCATATTACTTGCGAGCGTTTTTTAAAAATTGATTTACCAAAGCGTGTCGATTACCTACGTGTAATCATCATGGAATTATCGCGTATATCCGATCATTTGATTTGTAATTCGATTGTTGGGGTAGATACGGGTGCATACACAGGCTTTTTATACGTGATGCAATACCGTGAATTGATTTATGAAATTTATGAGGAAGTATGTGGCTCTCGACTTACGACCAATATTGGGCGCATTGGTGGTTTTGAAAGAAACTTTACCAATACCGCATTTACAAAGTTGGAGAAATTTTTAAATGAATATCCGGGGGTGTTACGTGAGTTTGAAAAATTATTTACACGCAACCGTATTTTTATGGAGCGTACACAAGGCACCGGCGGAATTAGTGCGGCACGTGCTATGAATTATGGATTTACGGGTCCTAATTTACGCGCCGCAGGAGTAGATTATGATGTACGTGTGCAACAACCTTATAGTAGTTATCAAGATTTTGATTTTAAAGTTCCGGTAGGAACAACAGGTGATAATTATGATCGCTTTTTAGTGCGCAATGCAGAAATGTGGGAGAGTATTTCCATCATCAAGCAAGCCTACCAAAAAATACAAGAATTCAAAGGCGCCGATGCTGAAATATATCATGCAGATGTACCTGAATATTATTTACCCAAAAAGGAAGACGTTTATACTAAGATGGAAGCTTTAATATGGCACTTTAAAATTATCATGGGTGAAATAGATTTACCTAAAGGGCAAATTTACAGTGCGGTTGAAGGCGGTAACGGAGAGTTAGGTTTTTATTTAGTTAGCGATGGTGGAAGGACGCCTTTCAGATTACATTTTAGAAGGCCTTGTTTTATTTATTACCAAGCGTTTGAAGAATTAATTAAAGGCGGGATGTTGAGTGATGCAGTGGTGACCTTGAGTAGTTTGAATTTGATTGCAGGAGAGTTGGATGCATAGCGATCTAATGCGTAGCCTTTGGAACGTATAGTTTTATATTTAGAAAGAAAAAGAAATTTTTATATGAGTCTTCAATTTAATAACGAACAAATGACTGAGTTTAAACGCTTGGTGGCTCGTTATCCAGAAGGGAAACAAAAAAGTGCACTATTACCCGTGTTGCACTTAGCACAGGATAGTTTTGGCGGATGGTTGCCTACGGAAGCGATGGATTATGTAGCCGTTTTATTAAATATTGAACCTATTGAAGTATACGAGGTGGCTACTTTTTACAGTATGTATAATTTAAAGCCGGTTGGAAAATTTGTTTTCGAAGTTTGTCAAACAGGACCCTGCATGATCAGTGGTTCTGAAAATATTATTACCTATATCCAATCGCAATTAGGCATTCAACCAGGGCAAACAACAAAGGATGGCATTTTTACTTTAAAGCTGGTAGAGTGTTTGGGCGCTTGCGGTTATGCACCCATGATGCAGGTAGGAAAAATATATAGAGAGCATTTAACAAAGGAAAAAGTAGACGCAATTATTGCAGAATATAGAATGCAGGTAGCTGCACAAAATTAGAAAAGATAAAGAAGCAACAATGGGTGTAAAATTATTACTAGAAAAAGCCAATGTGCCAGGTATTCGTACTTATGATGTTTATCGTCGTGAGGGGGGCTATTCGGCAGCAGAGAAAGCGTTGAAGGAAATGACCATCGAAGCCATTGTGGAGGAAGTGAAAAAAAGTGGACTTAGGGGAAGGGGTGGTGCAGGTTTTCCGGCTGGAATGAAATGGAGTTTTATTGCAAAGCCTGAGGGGGTGCCACGTCACTTGGTTTGTAATGCAGACGAAAGTGAGCCTGGTACTTTTAAGGATCGTTATTTAATGGAATTTTTACCGCACTTATTATTAGAAGGATTACTTATATCCTCATTTGCTTTAGGGTCAAATGACACTTATATTTATATCAGAGGAGAGTATGCTTGGGTGGCAGATATATTAGAGGAAGCGATACAAGAAGCAACAAAAAATGGATGGCTAGGAAAAAATATTTTAGGTACAGGATTTGATTGTATGATTCATGTGCATCTTGGTGCGGGTGCTTATATCTGTGGTGAGGAAACAGCTTTGATTGAATCCTTGGAAGGTAAAAGAGGCAACCCGCGTATCAAACCTCCTTTCCCAGCAATTCAAGGATTATGGATGCGACCAACAGTAGTGAACAATGTAGAAACATTAGCAGCGGTGGTGCCGATTATAAAAATGGGCGGCGATGAATACGCAAAAATTGGTGTGGGACGTTCAACAGGTACAAAATTAATTTCAGCTTGTGGAAATATTAATAAACCAGGGGTGTATGAAATTGATATGACTATTTCAGTCGAAGATTTTATTTACAGTGATGAATATTGTGGTGGTATTGCGAATGGTAAAAAATTAAAGGCTTGTATTCCAGGAGGATCAAGTGTGCCCATTTTGCCTGCCAACTTATTATTAAAAACGGCGAAAGGTGAAACACGCTACATGAACTATGAAAGTTTAAGTGATGGTGGTTTTGCGACAGGTTCGATGATGGGATCTGGCGGATTTATAATTTTAGATGAGGACCA
>JAURIP010000314.1 GCA_030832695.1 Sediminibacterium sp.
ACTTCATTTCCATTGGTATTGTTTACCGCCCATTTGCTTCGATATAGTGCTCTGATATTTCCAAATAATCCGTTTTGATTACTATAATTAAATTTAAGCTGCGCTTTGTGTGTACTGTTATTGGGAAGCCCCACATACTCACTCACATTTAATTTGCGACTTAAGCCATTTGCATCTCTGGTATAAACGGTACCCTTTTTTATTTGGGCTATTTGATCTTTATCGCCTGTTTGTAAATATTGATAAGCAGTACTTATTGAAAATTCTTTTGAAATTTGATGTTTAGATTCTATTTCAAAACCTGTTGTAAAAGCACGGCCAATATTTAGGTAACTATAAATTTGAGCACCTGTAATGTAGGCGCCTACTTGTTGTACTTCGATTAAGTTTCGAATGTCATTTCGAAATAATTGAAAACTAAAATTGTTTTTTGCATTGGGCTCAAATTCCCAAGTCAAATGTGTGCCAGTAGCATATTCAGGTTGCAGGGCTTTTAATTGATAGAAATTATTGTATAAGTTTCCTATTTGACCCAGCGAATTTAATTGCCCAATTACTTTTTGTGCTTGTGCTGTTCCAAATACACTATACGAGCCTGCAGCAGCATTTGTAAAATTTAAATACAATTGTCTAAAGTCAGGTGCTTTAAATCCCTGACCAATGCTTAGCCTAATGCTGTTTTGTTTGTTTATTTTATACAACATGGAAGCCTTCGGACTCCATGCAGAAGCATAAGTTTGATTATGATCAAAACGAATTCCTCCAATCAATATTAATTTTGAATTCGGCGTCCATTCCCACTGGCTAAAAGCATATTGGTTGGTATTTGTCTTTCTTATTTTTTCACTATCATATCGACTACTCTTCACGCCTTCCATGACCGCACCACCTCCAACAATTGCCGTAAGTTTTTTATTCACTACCCAGTCCGTTTGATTTTCAAGCCTATTAAATAAATGATCTAATAAATCCGTATAAGGCGCGCCTGAAATAGTTAATAAGTTTTGGGTTGCATTGTATCGCGTGATATAGGACCTGAAGCTTGTTTTTAAGGAATTTGAAAATCGATGATTTAATGAACTTGCTACATTATAATCCGTATTTTTTTCTTCCCCATTGGAATTTATCGTTAAACCCCCATTGGTTACCGATAGCTCATTTTTAATTTGCTCATTGGTATACCTCAGCCCTATTAGTATATTGGTATTTTGGGTCAAATTATACTTGAATTGTTGATTCGTTGCTATCCTAGTAATGGGCGTTGTTACTCTTGAAGCTGAACTTGGACGAATACTATAACCATCCGTAGCATAATAATTATAATACCCTTGATAAAAAATGGATTTAGATGCTAATGTATTATTGACGCCCGCATCAATGGTATTGTAAGTACCATACCTAATTGAGGATTGTAAGGGTATTTTAGTGTTCGCATCCGTAATGATATTAATAACACCTGCCATGGCTTCACTTCCATATAAACTGGAAGAAGGCCCTTTTACAATTTCAATTTTTTTAATATTTCCTAGTGCAATTCTGTTTAAATCCAACACACCAGCAGTCCTACCCACCAAGGGTTCGCCATTAATAAGAATAATCGTATAATCGGGATTCAGCCCTTGTAATTGTACCCCTGCGCCAAAACCACTCGTCATGCTTAATCCTGGTTGCTCTTTTAAAATATCAGTTAAACGTAAAGCCCCAATTTGTTGTATTGATTTTGCACTAATAATAGTAACAGGTACTGTTACATTACTCAATTTTCGCTCTGACCTTGTTGCAGTAACCACCACACTATCACCTTGTAATTGTATTGTATCTTTTACAAATTTAACTTGACTAAAAATACTAACCGGCGTAAATATTAAAAATAATAATAATCTTAATTCCATCAGACCGCAAAGTTCCGATATAGAAAAAGATTAGTTTCGAAATTGATTGGAAAAGTAAATACGGCTTCACTAAAAATGACAGTGCTATGACATAACCAAGAAAAATAATTAAATTCATGAACTATATCATGTCTTAATTAGTCTTGCTTTTGTTAATAATTTTCTGAATTTCCTTGACCTCTGAAGCCAAAATAAAATATTCCAAGAATCGTTTGTCATCTTCCTTTCTGACACTAACAATCAATGGATTTGGGCCATTGGTAATAATTTGATATTTGTCATTGATGCCATTAATTACATCACTTCTTACCTTTTTTTGCAATCCGACATTTTTATCTTTAATGCCTAACACATGATTAATCTGGTGAATTTCAATTTTTTCATTCGCTAATGATGCTTTTAAAAGCATCTCTATTAAAGAAATTTCTGTCCCCACAAAAGCTTGACCTACTGATTTTGCTTTTAAATGCTTAAGCTGAGACAAAACTATTCTTTGCTGAATTTTTTGTTTAAAATAGCGTGTGATAAAAAATATTATTGTAATAAATAATAACACAAACGCCACATATTTATCACTACCAGTATTTCTTCTCCATATAGGGAATTTTAATAATTCAAAATTGGATAAATTAAAGGGGACTGTTTCAAATTG
>JAURIP010000288.1 GCA_030832695.1 Sediminibacterium sp.
GCATCAAAATTTTTACAAGACGCAAAATCAATGCGTATGACACAACAATAAAATAATTAGAATGAAAAAAATTATCCTAAGCCTATTAACTATTTTGATCATTGGACAGGCATCAGCACAAAGCTTAGATGTTAAACCTGATCCAAATGCGCCTTACCTAAAGGATAAAAATTTACCTGCTTTTACTTTAAACCTCATTGACGGCAGGGTGGTAACTAATAAAACGATACCAAAGTACAAATATACTTGTATCATTTTTTTTAGCCCTGATTGTTCTCATTGCGAAACCGAAGCTGCTACCATAAACAAGTACAAGGATAAATTAACAAACGTTTTATTTATTTGGGACAGCTATCGTGACATGATTGCCATTCAGGCTTTTGCTGACAAATTTAAATTTGTGGGCCGTCCTAATATACTCATAGGTCGCGACCCTAGTTATATGATCCCTACCTTTTTTCGCCCTAAAATGACTCCGTTTGTGGCATTATACAAAAACAACCAATTGGTGAAAGTGTACGAAAAAGGGGCAGATATTTTTGACTTAATAAAAATAATAGAAAGCAAATAACTAACTTTGCTGCGTAAAAATATTGAACACTTATTTTAAATAAAAAAAAATGAAAATTACAGTCGTAGGTGCAGGTGCCGTGGGTGCAACATGTGCTGATAATATTGCCCGTAAAGAATTAGCAACAGAATTGGTTTTATTAGATATAAAGGAAGGGTTTGCCGAAGGTAAAGCACAGGATATGATGCAGACAGCTACCTTACTAGGTTTTGATACGCGCATTTCTGGATCAACGAATGATTATTCAAAAACGGCTAATTCAGATGTCGTAGTTATTACTTCAGGTTTACCACGTAAACCAGGTATGACACGTGAGGAATTAATTGGCACCAACGCCGGTATTGTAAAAGGGGTTTGTGAGAACATTTTAAAGCATTCTCCAAATACCATCATTATTGTCATTAGTAACCCTATGGACACCATGACTTACTTAGCATTGCAGTCAACTGGTTTACCTAAAAATAGAATTATTGGAATGGGTGGTACTTTAGATAGTGCACGTTTCAAATACCAATTAAGTACTACCTTAAATTGCAGCCCATCTGACTTAAACGCAATAGTTATAGGCGGTCACGGAGATACCACGATGATCCCTTTAATTAAGCACGCCACTTGGAATAGCATTCCTGTAACGCAATTTTTAGATGAAGCGCAACAACAAACCATCATCAACGATACGATGGTGGGCGGTGCAACACTTACAAAATTATTAGGCACTTCTGCATGGTATGCCCCAGGTGCTGCAGGAGCAGCATTAGTTGAAAGCATTGTACGTGATGAAAAGAAATTATTTACATGTTGCGTAAGTTTAGATGGCGAATATGGCCAATCAGACATTTGCTTAGGTGTTCCAGTAGTGATAGGGAAAAATGGTTGGGAAAAGATTGTTACTATGGATTTATCTGCAGATGAACAAGCAGCATTCAACAAAAGCGCAGACGCAGTGCGTAATATGAACGACGTTTTGAAAACTTTATAATAGTTCAAGAATTACTTGAAAGCCTTCCTCCGATAATGGGTGGAAGGCTTTTTTATGCTAGGACAAAATTCAAGTATAGCGCGTAAATACTATTTCGAGACGAATATCTGTTCCTGCAGCGATGAGACGAGAAATAGGTATTTATGCGCGTACTAATTTTATAAAGCATTTACTTTCGCTGCAATCAAATCTGTATTTTGAAGTTGCATACAATTAAAATGTCCTTTGGGGCAATGATTGGATCCTTGCTTTGCACAAGGTTGACATTTTAAATTAGGTACGATTGCATCGAAGCGAGGACTTTCTGAATTTGCAGGATACAAAGCCGAAAACTGTAATGCAGGTGTAGTAGCCCCCCATATGGTAACCGTTGGTTTATTAAAAGCACAGGCGATATGTAAAAAACCAGTGTCATGAGAAATAATATAATTAGCCTGCTTTACAAAAATGGCTGATTCATTAATATTATAGTTCCCGCATGCGTTAAATACGCGATCCCCAAAAGTATGCTGCAAGGCCACTCCTACTTCCCTATCATCGGGACCACCGATCAAAACAATAGGTAATTTAATGGATGCAATTAATGCCTTTAATTTTTCAAAGGGCATCTTTTTATTAAAATATGAGGCGCCAATCACCAATCCAACATAACCTGATTTAAAACTTTCAGGCAAATCATTGACGACTGACTTGGTAGCAGTAGGAATAAAATAATCCAACCCCTTTCCATCATCTACCACACCCAACAATTTTACCGTATCTAAATAGCGCTTGGTGACATGTTCATTTTTTAACAAATCAATACCAAAAGTAGTGAGGATGATTTTTTGAATGCTTAATTTTTTATAACTAAACGCTTTTACGCCCAATGCGCGCTTGATACGCCAGGTACGTTGATTGTGATGCAAATCGATGACTGCATCAAAGGACTGCTTTTTTAAAAATGGGATAATCTCATTGATCTCTTGATCCAAATAATGAAAATGATTAATATACGGATTCGCTTCAGTCACCTCCTTCATGGAAAGCTTGGTCAAAAAGTGTATTTCAACCCCTGGAATCTGTTGTTTTACACAACGAATAACTGGTGTAGTTAATACGATGTCCCCAATGGACGAAAAACGAATGAATAATAAACGCATATGGATTTAAAACTAAGGAAGTGGATTATCGTGTTCCATATAATCCAAATCCTTATGATAAGTTTCCTCTGTAAAGAAATAAGCAATTAAAGTAATCACCATTACTATAGCACCCGTAAGCATGCCACTTTGCACTA
>JAURIP010000038.1 GCA_030832695.1 Sediminibacterium sp.
GGATTTATTCATGCCGATTTTATGCACCTTGCTTTTAATATGTTTTCCTTTTACATGTTTGGTGATTATGTGGAACAATATTTTAACATGATATTCGGATCCTTGGGAAGCACTTTATATATCATACTTTACGTTAGTTCCTTAATTGTTTGTTTGATCCCCACCTACTTGAACCATTTCAAACAATATAATTACAATAGTCTAGGCGCCTCCGGCGCCGTATCGGCTATTGTATTCGCAGGGATATTTTTACAGCCTACTATGCAAATTGGCTTTTTCATTATCCCTCCCATTATTCCTGGTTTTATTTTTGGCCCCATCTATCTTGGTATCACAGTTTACTTATCTAAAAATAAACAAAGCGGTATTAATCATAGTGCACATTTATGGGGCTCCATTTATGGTGTAGTATTTTTAATCATCACCAGTTATTTTATGGGGAACTATAATGTACTTGCTGCTTTTATGGAACAAATCAGAATCTATCTAGCAAGGTAATTTTCAAAACAGATTTAGTTTGTGGGGTCATTTTATAACGATCATCAATGCGCTTCCCTACTACCCACAAAAGCTTATCACCCATGGTCAAAACACCCATGCGTTGCTTTAATGCTGGACTTAATTTCAAACTTCCTAAAAAGTGATTTAGTTTCTTTTTTTTACGAAGCCCTAAAGGATAAAAGTAATCAGTGGACTGCCAAGTTCTATATAAAAGAGGCCATTCAATTTTGTCGGCATCTAAATAAGCAAAATGAGGTTCTTTATTCATCTCGCCCATATGATCAACATCCACCGTTTCGAAATGCAATAACCCATTATTAGTTTGCAAATCACCTTCACCAACATACACCATCATATGTTCGGTTGAAGAATTATTGGGAACGACCTGAATCGTATCATTGAATTTTATAAAACGGTGTGTGGTTGTGGCTATATAAGCACCATTACTCGCATCTAATAGCTTATGCACTTCCACAATTTGTTGTGGCTTAAAACCATAGGACTGAATAAATCCCCAAGTATAAGTGTGATTGTCTTTTACTTTTTTCCAATGTTGTATTGAAATTGTTTCAATACCATGGCGTGTTTTTTTTCCTTTTTTCCAAAAGGCAGCAATGGTATTATTGATAATTGCTTCAGCTTCTTTTAATCTTGCCACCGTATCCAAAACATTTTCTGTTGCTTGCGCATACACTTCTTGAATTGCAGGCAGCAATTTATTTCGGATTAAATTTCTTGTATAGTCGTTTTTTTCATTCGAACTATCTTCCACAAAAGTCAAGGAATACTCCTTGGCAAATTGCCTTATTTGGTTTTTGGTATAGCCCAATAATGGTCTGCAAACAAAAATGCTATCATTGCGAAAATCAGGAATGCCTGTGAGTCCATGTAATCCGGTACCACGGAATAATTGCATTAATACTGTTTCCACCTGATCATCTGCATGATGCGCAGTGAGTAACACTACTTTATCATTACTATCTCCTAAATTGGTTTTGATTTCCTTCATCAATTGATCAAACCAAGCATACCTGATTTCTCTTGCTGCTTGCTGAATGCCCATTTTATAGGTTTCCGCATAAGATGCAGTTTCAAATCGATTTACTTTAAATGGTATTTTCAATCGGTTGGCAAAGTCAGTTACAAACTGCTCATCACGATTACTCTCCTCCCCCCTTAATTGAAAATTAACATGTGCAATGGTGCATTTTGCACCAATTAAATGCATCATATAGGTTAAGCCAACACTATCCAAACCACCACTCACTGCTAATAAAAAATGAGTATGCTTTAAACTAATGTCTGGAAACTTTCTTTCCCATTGTTCCTTAAAGTTTTCCAGGGTCAACATGCTTAATTATTTTTTTTGCTCTTTAGCCCAAGCATCTTTCAGTGTAACGGTGCGGTTAAATACTAACTTACCCTTTGTACTTGTTGTATCCTGATAAAAATATCCCTTTCTTAAAAATTGGAAACGCATTTCAGGACTATCGTTTAACAAAGCTAGTTCCCCCCATGCAGTAGTGGTTGTATTTAATGAATTAGGATTAATATAATCCTTAAAATCACCTTCCGCATTGGCCACATCTTCCACACTAAATAAGCGATCATATTCATTTAATACCACAGGCACAGCATGTTTTGCACTCACCCAATGTAAAGTACCTTTTACATGAAGCCCTGATGTATCTGCACCACTTTTACTGTTAGCAAAGTAGCTTGCATAAATAGTTTGCACTTTACCTGCTGCATCTTTTTCAAAACGATCACACTTAATGATGTAGGCACTTTTTAAACGCACCATTAAATCAGGACCCAATCTAAAATATTTTTTTGTCGGCTCTTCCATAAAATCATCTCGCTCAATCCATAACTCATTGCTAAACGGTACTTGTCTTACGCCACCTTCCGTATCCTCTGGATTATTTTCAGAGCTTAACATTTCATCCGCTTGCTCGTAATTAGTAATAATTAATTTCACAGGATCCGTCACCACCATTCTGCGTTGTGCAATTTTATTTAAATGCTCTCTTACACAAAATTCTAATAAACTGAAATCAATAATATTTTCACGCTTTGCAATACCAATGCGCTCACAAAAATCATTAATACTTTCAGGCGTATACCCTCTGCGACGCATACCACTAATGGTAGGCATCCTTGGATCATCCCAACTTGAAACATGTCCTTCGGTAACCAATTGTAATAATTTGCGCTTACTCATAATTGCGTAAGTCATATTTAGTCGCGCAAACTCATATTGCTTGGAAGGGAAAATACCTAATTGCTCAATGCCCCATTCATACAAAGGGCGATGCGGTATAAATTCCAAAGTACAAATGGAATGTGTAATATTTTCAATAGAATCACTTTGTCCATGTGCAAAATCATACATTGGATAAATACACCAAGTATCACCCGTACGATGATGTGTTGCCCTTTTGATTCTATATAACAAAGGATCACGCATATGCATATTCGGACTTGCTAAATCAATTTTAGCGCGCAATACCTTGCTCCCATCTGCATGCTTACCTTCCTTCATTTCAGTAAATAATGCTAGGTTTTCGGCTATGCTTCGATTTCTGAAGTCGTTCCCAGTGCCAGCCATAGTTGGGGTTCCTTTTTGAAGGGCAATTTCCTCCGGACTACTATCATCCACATAAGCCAGCCCTTTTTCAATTAGCTGAATAGCGTATTGATATAATTGATCAAAATAATCTGATGCATAACATTCCTTCACCCAATTAAAACCAAGCCATTGCACATCCGCTTTTATACTATCCACATATTCCTTTTCCTCAGTGGCCGGATTGGTATCATCAAAACGTAAATTAGTAGCACCCCCAAAACGTGTTGCCAATCCAAAATTCAAACATATACTTTTGGCATGCCCAATATGCAAATAACCATTGGGTTCGGGCGGAAATCGAGTCAAGATGGAATTGCATTTTCCTTCTGCTAAATCACTCGAGACAATTTCTTCAATAAAATTTAAACTTTTTTCTTCGCTCATGAGTCACAATCAATTCGGGTAAAGGTACAAAATAGGCGTCAAATACCTACCTTAATTACGAAACAAACTACCCCCGATAGCCATAGAGCTTTTGAACTTCCTTGACAATTTTTTCTAGTTCTTGATCATCCCCAGCTGGATCATATTGTTGCTTCAAACTACTTCCAAATACATAGGCAACGGCCTGCCAAACACCAGCATTTAATCCCCCCTTAAATTCTTTAATTATATGATAACAGTTATTACCGGTTTCACGATTGATAAGCTTCATTAATACCTTTCCCTGATACACCGACAAATTGGTGATTTTATCTGCAAATTCTTTTTTTAATTCCCTTTCCCTTGATTTGATAATTTGCTTACGTTTGTTTTCATCTTTTACGTTTACAAGCTCCGCATTCACTTCACTAATCACTTTACTTGCCGATTTTGCATAGGGATAAGTTACATAAACCGCATTGCGAAGCCTTGTCCAATCCTTCCAATATTTTCTCCAATAATTTGTTTGCTTTGCATCCACTTGTACTGTTGGTAACCAGGATTGTGGAATGGTATCCCCTTCTGGCGTAATGTAAGCTTCTACACGTAAGGTATCCGAAAATTGTTGCGAATGACTCACCACAGGACTTAATCCTAGGATGATGATGACAATATATTTTTGGATACGCTTCATTCTTATTAATTAATACGCTATTTGTAAAGAGGTAACCTTTCTTATTTAGATTTTAACTTTTTTAATCGGGCATAGGCGGACATCATAAAGCCAATGGTCATGACGATAATCCCCAACCATAAAATATTTATAAAAGGAAACTCATACACTTTCAGGGTAATTAAATTAGTTAAAGAAGCAGATTCTTTCACCCCAATTTCTAAAATACCTTTCTTTTGATCTACTACTTTATTAAAGCTTAATACTAAGTTTTGTGCCTTTACCGTATCTATTTCTTGATTCAATGTCATGCCTTCTAATAAGATGCCTGGCTTTGCTTCATACTTCAAGCCCTCCTTTGACGTAACCGTCATTTGTAAGACCAACTCATTGCTGCTCGATGCAGCTTTTGGATTTGGATTAATTAAAACATTATCCAACTTAATAGTTCCATTGCTATAAAATATGGAATCCCCAATGGCAATTTGATGTGGCTTGAAACTTGTGGTGTCTTCTTCACTGTGATCTTGGAATGAAGTAACATAAACAAAGATGTCCTTATTCCAATAGTGTTTTGAAGATGGGTTTGCCGAAAAACCTTCCATCTTATTATTTTTCAATACATCTGGATACAATAAAAAGCTATGATCCGACTTTTTCTCTTTAAAGTTTAATTCAAAAAAACGTTTGTCTAAGCCATCCAAGGTATCTCTTTGATAAGTAACCATATACTTGCCCATATCCGTTTCCACCCCTTCAAATAAAGTGATATTTTCTCGTGGATTCCCAGTAGGATTGTTTTTAGCATTATCTTCCTTTAAAGGAGATATGCCTGTGGTATTCCAACTTAATACTGTTTTATTGGAGGATGAGATTAATATACCCAACAACACCATTGTGAATCCAATATGTCCCACACTAGCAGCTGCTGATTTTAATTTACCCTTTAAAATATTGAACCAATAAAAAGCGTTTGCAACCATCCCGAATGTGGCGGCTACCACACCCACATATAAAGCACCCAAATAACCAATTCCTTTTTCTTCATAAGCGATGCCTATAAAATAAAAAATAATAGCGCTCAATATTGCAGTTACGATTAATGGCCATTTAATATTTTTGATAAAATTTTCCGCACTCGTGGCTTTGAATTTTAAATATTGTCCAATAGCAGTTAAAATTCCAATGATAATGGCAACAAAAATTTGTACTTGATTATGTGCGAAAGCTGGATCCTCCGGTGGCGCAATTTTGGTGCCAAATATTTTATTAAATACAGGAATGGAAGTAATGGCAATAATCACCACTGCAGATAAAAATAAAACTAAGGAACCCACCAACATCCAAAATTCACGACTACTTATTTCATCTTCCTCCTGTGGCTCTTTTAAATGCTTTAATCTATAAATGAGTAACGCAAAATAGGGAATGACAAAAATTAATAAATAACCAAGTAGTTGTGCATTCATGCCCAAATCAGTAAAGGCATGCACTGAAGTATCTCCTAAAATACCACTGCGTGTTAAAAATGTAGAATATAACACCAACAAAAAACTTAATCCTAAAAACAAATAGGTTGCTTTTAAACTAGTTCCTTTTTTTCGATAAATTAAACAAGTATGAATGCCAGCAACTAATACCAGCCAAGGTACCAGGGAAGCATTTTCCACCGGATCCCAAGCCCAATAGCCCCCAAAGTTTAAACTCTCATAAGCCCATGCAGCACCCATCATGATACCTAATCCAAGTATACCCGCCGAAAAAGTAGCCCATGGCAAAGCAGAATCCATCCAATTGTTATCTTTTTTCAATAGCCCTGCCACTGCAAAAGCAAATGGTATGGTGGTGGATGCAAAACCTAAAAATAATACGGGTGGATGTATCACCATCCAATAATTTTGCAAAGTGGTATTTAAACCAGTTCCATCTTTTACAAATTGTAAATAATCAGGGCGTGATAAAATTGGCCAAGTCATTTCATGTCTTAATAGTATAAATGGACTACTGCCTAATTTGAAATCAAAAATATACAAGCCAACAATCATTGTTGCCAAACATACCTGCACAAAATTGACCACCATCATTACCCCATTGATATTCTTACCCCATTTTTTTGCCTTGGTCATTACAATTAATCCTAATACCGAATGCCAAAAACTCCACAATAAAAAACTGCCTTCCTGTCCTTCCCAAAAACAACTCAATAAATATTGAAATGGTAAGCTTATATCACTATGCGAGTAGGCATATTTATATTCAAAAAGATGATTGTAAATAAGATAAAATAAAACAAGGAAACAAGAAACAATCGAAACCGATTCAATGATAAATGCAGTTTTTGCTAATTTATTCCACTGAATTTCAGATTCAATAGTCTGTGAATAAAATGCTTTTGCAAAAGCGAATGTAGCTAACAAGGCGGCTACAAATGAAAGTATGGCTAAAAAATAGCCGATTTGGCCAGGAAGTAAATGTTCCCCAATAAATGTGGTGGTATTCATTAAAATATATAAAATGATTAATTACTAATAGTGACAGGTTGCTCCTGCATTGCATTTGGATTATCCTTGTATTTGGAAGGGCATTTCATTACAATGGAAGAACATTCAAAAACATCCCCTTGTACTTTTCCTTTTAAAACCAAACGCTCTGACTTTTCCATATCGGTGGGCATGGTATTATGATACACCACGGCAATTTTTCCACCTAAGCTATCTTGTACATGAAATTTTAATAAATTAGGATCTTTTACTGGATCGTAATCTACTGGTATTGACTTGTCCATTTTCACGATAAGATTCACAAACTTGCCTTCCTTTTGCTTCGCCGACGCAACGGTCTCATAACTACTTAAATCCCCAGTATAGCTAATTAACACAACGATCGAAATAGCAATTAGGACTAATAATACAACATGCATTTTCTTCATATTGCAAAGTTAACCAAACTGCGTTAAATTGCACCAAAATTTACACATCTCGAAACCAACCATTATGCGCGTATTTGACTATATCATTGTTTGCAAAAGCCCCGATTATAAAAATGTGGATCGCATTAGCCAATTTATGCTTTTCATTTCGGTCATTTCCTTCAGCTATTCCATCTACTTAGGCTTATTTCCCAAGCCTGCATTGATTTTTGCCATCATGACTTCCAGCATAAGTTGGTGGATTTTTTGCATTTTTCAGCGTAAAAGAGGCAGTATGCCCTACTACCGATTGGGATTGTTATTTGCATCCTGGGGCTGGTTTTTACAACCTAATGGCTTAATTATAGCAGGCATATTCTTAATTGCAGCCCTTTTTGAGCGCCAAGTAAAATTTCCCTATGAAATAGCAGTTGACCCTGCCGGGATCGTCATCAATACCTTTCCAAAAAAGCATATTCCTTGGGCGGCCATCCAAAATTTAATGATCAAGGACGATTATATCACCATTGATTTTAAAAATAATTCCCTGATACAAAAGCAAATAAATGAGCCGGTGACCGAAGCAATTACTTTGGAGTTTAACAGCTTTTGTAAGGACCAAATTCAGGCAAACACCCAATAAGCCATTGAAGCACCTGTTGCTTGCCCAATATTATTTGCACAAAAGCCTCCTATCTAATCGCTTATTAATACCTTTGCCCCATGTCAATAAAAGCATCTCCCTTTTTATTATACTCTGATGGTGAAGGGCAAATTTTTGAAGATACTAGTTTGTATGTAGCAGGCAGGGCTGGATGGGATGCCTATCCTATTCCTGTTGAAGATTGGATTGAATTACCCAATGGCGGAAACTTATACGAATTACCAGGTCGTCGTGGTATTGGCATTGATGTGGAAACAGGCGAAATGCGCCTTTGTGAACTAGGTTGGGCAGTGGCTGCATTTATTCCACCAGCACATACTGGATTATACGTTGCCGCCTATGAAACTATGGAAGATGATGCCCCAACATTACCTTTATTTTGTTACACTGCTGTAGGTTGGTTAGATGGAAAAAACTATGTGCCTGCAGTACGAATTGAAAAAGACATTAGACAGGATTGCGAAGGATATGATCAAGCTACTATTGAAACAGGGACACAACAATTACTTTCCTTATATAGTCAAAACCGATTGGTGAAACACTTAATGGAAAACTGTTGTCAAACCTATACCTGTCCAGCTGCACGTAATTTAGCCATGGGCCGTTGGGAATGTCCCATACCCATTTCACCTGCATGTAATGCCAATTGTATTGGATGTATTTCCTTCCAACCTTTAGATGAAACAATTGTTTCCACCCAAGACCGATTAACCTTTAAGCCAACAGCTGCTGAAGTAGTTGAATACACCGTGCCGCATTTAATGTCAGCCCCTTTCCCCATTGTGAGCTTTGGACAAGGTTGTGAAGGTGAACCTTTATTAATGTGGGAAACCATTAAGGAATCCATTATTGAAATAAGAAAACATACCGACAAAGGAAGTATCAATATTAATAGTAACGGGTCCGATCCAAAAGCAGTTGCAGCACTTGCTGCTGTTGGACTTGATAGCTTACGCGTAAGTTTGAATTCGGCGCGTGAGGAAGTGTACAACGCCTATTATCGTCCAAACAATTACACATTTGCAGATATTAAAGAAAGTATTCGTGTAATGTCCGCTGCAGGAAAATGGACCAGTATCAATTATTTTGTTTTTCCAGGAATGACAGATAGTGTTGCAGAGTATGAAGCTTTAAGACAACTCATTATTGATACCGATTTGAAAATGATTCAATGGCGTAATTTTAATATTGACCCAGATTGGTATTTAGGAAAAATAGGATTTACCGAAATGGGAGAAATTATGGGCATCAAACAAATGATGGAATTAATTCAAGAAGAATTTCCAAATTTAAAATTTGGTTATTACAATCCTCCAATTGAAAGAATCAAAGGTGACTTTAGCGAAAACTTCGCACATCACTAAACAAGTAGAATTGAAAAAACAATTTAACAAACAATACCAACTTGGTGCCCTACTTGCCATTACTGCAAGCTTTATCTGGTCCGGTAATTTTATTGTTTCAAGATATGCGATACATTTAGCAGGTCCGTTTAGCTTAACTTTTTTAAGATGGACGGTAGCCACCATTAGCATGTTTCCCTTTGCCTATAAAAATTTCAAAAACGAATTACCAATATTCAAACAAAACAAAACCTACTTTTTTTTAATGGGGTTGGTGGGTATTGCAATTTATAATAGCTTAATATATACCTCTGGACATTATACTACGGCCATTAATATGGCACTTATTGGATCCATCATCCACCCCATTGTTGCAACGGTGCTCGCAGCAATTGTGGTGCATGAAAAACTACATTGGAAAAATATATCAGGAATTATTTTAGGAATTATAGGGATTCTGCTTTTGGTTTCCAAAGGCGATATCAATAATATCATGCAATTTAAATTTGCAACAGGTGATTTGTGGATGGTGGCTGCAGGTTGTTGTTTTGGGACTTACAATGTGTATGTAAAAAAAATGCCAGTAGGAATTTCATCGAATAGCTTTTTGCTTTGCATATTTGCCATTGGCGCTACCATCCTGCTACCATTTTCATTATATGAGATGACCTATGTACAACCTATTCAATTTTCAGGTCAATTTGTTTTGATTATTTTATATATAGGTATTGGCAATTCAACCATTGCTTACTTTTTATGGAATAGCGCTATCAGTAAGTTAGGCGTAGGTAAAACTGCGTTATTTGGCACGCTGATTCCTTTATTAAGTTCCATTGAAGCGGTGTTTGTGCTGAATGAAACATTTACCTTATTTCAAGCCATTAGCGGTTTAATCATATTATCAGGTATTATTATCAATACCTGGCCTTCAAAAAAAGTGCATGGATAATACAATGATATTATTATGCGTTATCGCATTTGTTGCCGGATTTGTAGATGCGATTGTTGGCGGTGGTGGATTAATTCAAACGCCCGCAGGATTAATTTTAATGCCCAATGAATCCGTGGCGCGCGTTATTGGTTCACTGAAAATTCCTTCCTTCACCGGCACTTTTTTTGCTGCCAGAGAATACTTGCAAAAAGTTAAAATTCCCTTAAAAAGAATGCTTCTTTTCACCAGCATTGCTTTTGCTGCATCATTTACAGGCTCCTATTGCTTAACCATTGTGAGCAATCATTACATGAAACCCATAATATTTTTCGTGTTGGTGATCATTGCCA
>JAURIP010000136.1 GCA_030832695.1 Sediminibacterium sp.
AACCCGCTGCATCATACGGACGAACGGGTGGTCCACCAGGATATAAAAAATCATTGGGATGATCCTGTGGTTCAAACATATCTAACACATGTGGACGAAACGCTTGATTTGTTTTTACAATATAGGAACCCGATAAATATTTTTTTGTGCCCACCATAAAATCTGCACTAGCGCGATGCACTTTAATACCACTTTTAATTAAAATATTTACAAATTGAATTGCTGTAGTAGATTGATTTATTGGAATGATATAGCCGCGTGGATCACGCGTTACTGGATTTTTATATACCTTATTAAATACAGCTAATTGAAATGAATCAATTTTACCTGTTGGTTTTTCTGTTTTTAATAATTCACTAAGCGCATCTGCTCTTTTTGGGTATAAGGTCCAACTATCTTTACTACCTGATTCAATACTATGACGCCCCATGGTATAAATATTATAAAGTAATTCATCTTTATAACGGGCGGCATAATTTAATACTGCATAGTTTAATGAAATAGAATAATCTATTGAATTTTTGAAATACCATTTTTGTGGAAGGATCGGATAAGGTAGTCCACTATTCGGAATTAATCTTTGCGGAACTAATGGAATACTAGAAGGTGTTGGACTTCCAATAATTTCAGTAAGCAAGCCAATGATATTATGATAGTAAGCAGTAGTTCGTAATCCGCCATTCCACCAGGTTGAATATACTGAACCGCCTTTCATCGTATAACCAGGTTTGCTTTCGGTGTTCAAGCGGTTGCTCATTGCAGCGCCCAATGCGTCAATACCTGTCATTAATAAAGGATCGTACACGTGATTAAAAGGATCACGGTAAGGAGGGCCAGCAACCACTGTGCCCGGAGGACCCGTTTGATGATGATTGTATAAAATTTGTGGCATCCATTCAACATATTGTTGCAGACTCATATTTCTAGACTCGCTCATGTTCGTCATAAAAAAATCACGATTATTATCGTGCCCAATATATTTTTGATAAAGTTTTGGTAAACCTGAGGTGGTTCTTTTTAAGGTATCACTATTGCGCATGTACCAATTGGAAACAAGTTCTTGTCCATCAGGATTTGCATGCACAAATAAAATAATGGTAGATTTTAAAATGCGATTTGTTTCTTCATCTGTTCTTGTAATAATTTGATAAAGGGTTTCTATCCACTGATGAAT
This sequence comes from Sediminibacterium sp., assembly GCA_030832695.1. The sequence continues at coordinate 1,175 of JAURIP010000136.1, forward strand.
ACCCACTACCTCCGTTGCGTGTAATCCGCCATCAATCCACACTACAGCCTTTCCTTCATTAGATAATTTTTTAGCTTCTGCCGGTGTTAAATTTTCTGCACGCGCTAATTTTTGTGCAATGGATTTGTATTTTTCAATATTTGCTAAGTTAGCAGGATCAGATACAACAACCATATATTGATTGCGGCCCTCTTCCGTTTTTCCAATGACTTGTAGTTTAACTTTTTTTGAAGTAGCGGCAATTTTATTTAAATACCCTTCTGTTTGTGTAAAGGTGGCCAAATGATAATTGTCGCCAATACTAAATCCAAAATGTGATTTTGGTGTTGGTACATTTTGCGCTTGCACAAAAAATTGTGTACATATAAAAAAGCTGATTAAAATAATACTCTTACGCATGTAATTAAATTTATAATGATAATATAATGACTTTGTCGATAAAGCACTACAAAGTATTAGGGCAATTTAAAATTTTTACTTATCAAATACTAATAATTCATAATTTTTTATACAAATAATGCTGTCTTTTTTGTAAATTACTTTCGTTGTTCCGTTTTACATATGAGCAGCATTTTAAAAAGTATTTTCTTACTCATCATCTGTATAAAAAACAAATATGAAAAATATATTCCTCGCATGTCTATTGTTCTTCACCTTAGGTGCTTCAGCACAACGAAAAAAAGTAGTGTCCCCAGTTGTATCAGCAACTTCGGTTAGCCCTAAACCAGATTCCATATTTAAAAATTTACAATGGAGAAATATAGGCCCCTTCAGAGGCGGAAGGGCAAATACTATTACTGGCGTTATACAACAAGAAAAAAAGTTTTACGCAGGATATACTGGTGGCGGTGTTTGGTCAACGATTGATGGTGGGATCAGTTGGAAAAATATTTCAGACGGATATTTTAAAGTAGGTTCCATTGGTGATATCGCCGTATCAGAATCAGATGCGAATGTATTATATGTTGGTACTGGTGAACATGCGGTGCGTGGTGTAATGACGAGCTATGGAGATGGCGTATACAAAAGCGTGGATGGTGGTACAACTTGGAAAAATATAGGATTAGAACAATCTAGACATATTTCAGAGATATGTATCCATCCTACGAATCCTGATATCGTTTATGTTGGCGCCCAAGGTACGGTGCATGGTCCTAATAATGAACGAGGTGTTTTTAAAAGTACAGATGGGGGGGCGCATTGGAAAAAGGTTTTATATATTAATGACAGCACAGGCATAGCCTCATTATCTATGGACATGAATAATCCAAGAATATTATATGCTGCTGCTTGGGAGCACCGTCGTTTTCCTTGGACCGTATCTAGTGGTGGCAAGGGTTCTTCCCTTTGGAAATCAGTAGACGAAGGTGAAACTTGGACTAAATTAACGGAGGGCCTACCCACTAACTTAGGTAAAATGGGTATTAGTGTTTCAAGGGTAAATTCAAATCGTGTTTACGCGATTGTGGAATCTGAAAAAAAGAAATCAGGATTATACCGATCAGATGATGGCGGAAAAAGCTGGGCTTTGCTTTCAAACAATCAAGATATTTCATCGCGTTCATGGTATTATATGAAAGTATACGCCGATACTAAAAATGAAAATATCGTTTATGTGCTGAACGCCCCAATGATGCGATCAATAGATGGAGGAAAAACATTTACAAATGTAAAAGTGGGTCACGGAGATACCCATGATTTATGGATTCATCCGAAGAACAATAATATGATTGGATTAGCCGATGATGGCGGAGGTGAAATTAGTTACGATCAAGCGAAAACCTGGTCATCCATTATGAATCAGCCCACCGCTCAATTTTACAGAGTAAATACGGATAATGTTTTCCCCTATAAAGTTTATGGCGGACAACAAGACAATTCATCTGTGATCATTGCAAGCAGAAATAATACTGGTGCGATTACCGAAAGAGATTGGAATAATGGTGCAGGTTGCGAATCCGCTTATTTAAGTTTTGATCCTAACGATCCATTACTCGTTTATGGTGGCTGTTATCAAGGATACATTGAAGTATTAAATACAAAGACAAATGAGGCAAAGGATATTCAAGCCTATCCAAGTTTAAATTTAGCGATACAACCCAAGGAAATGAAATATCGTTTTAATTGGAATGCGCCAATTGTTACATCAATACATAATCCTAAAATAATTTACCACGCTGGAAATGTTTTACTAAAAACAATTAATGGCGGGTTTAACTGGGAGGCAATAAGTCCTGACTTAACTAAAAATGATAAATCAAAACAAGGACCTGGTGGTATACCTTTCACCAATGAAGGAGCCGGTGGCGAAAATTATAATACCATCTTTTATGTGAAGGAATCTCCATTAGATGCAAACACGATATATACCGGAAGTGATTGTGGCTTAGTGTATGTAACCAATGATGCAGGAAAGAATTGGCAAAATATAACGCCCGTTGATTTACTTGAGTCGCAAATTAACAGTATCGAGGTATCCCGTTTTGATCAAGGGGTGGTTTATATAAGTGCAACTAGATATAAATTTAATGATTATGCATCCTATACATATAAAACAACAGACAATGGAAAAAATTGGACAAAAATTAATAGCGGAATAAAAAATGACGACTTTATAAAAGTAATTAGAGAAGATAATAAAAATAAAAATATATTATACGCAGGTAGTGAAAGAGGATTTTATATTTCAAATGATGCAGGTACTACCTGGCAGCCTTTTCAATTAAATTTACCAATTGTTCCTGTTACTGATTTAATGATACGCGATAATGATTTAGTAGCGGCTACAGCAGGACGTGCGTTTTGGATTTTAGATGACATTAGCGCTATTCAACAAAATGCAAGCTTTAACAGCATATCAGTACCTACGATCATTACGCCTAAAAATGCATACAAATATGGCGCAGGGAACGGACTGCCTGAAAAAAACGCCACCATGGGTCAAAATGCACCCGAGGGTGTTATTCTAGATTACTTTTTACCTAAGGTGGATGAAAAAGATACCATAACACTATCCATTATTTCAGATAAAGGAAAACTGGTACGCAGCTATACAAATGTCGAAGACGCTAATTTTAAAAAATATCCTGGTGGTCCTTCTGCAAAGACCAAGCTTAGTGATAATGAGGGACACAATAGATTTTTATGGGATTTTAGAACAGATGATTTATCTCCTGATGTGAATGGCGCATTTGTACAAGGAAGTTATAGTGGATATGCTGTACCGCCTGGAAAATATAAAGCACAATTAAAATATAAAAAGGAAATGGTTGAAACTAATGTAACCGTTTTACCTAATCCTAATATTAAAGTCACTGATCTTGATTGGCAGGAGCAGCAATTGTTATTGGAAAACATTAGTGCCACTATCAGCAACATACATACTACAGTGAACAATCTTCGAGGAATAAAAAAGCAACTACAATTTTATAGTGAAACATTAGGTAAAATTGAAAAAGCAAAAGTAATTACAAGCGCAGCTGATAGTTTAATTAAAAAGATTGATACTTGGGAAAGCGCTATTATTGAAAGTCGAACTCAAAACGGGCAGGATGTAATTAATTGGCCAAGTAAATTAAATGTTGACTTTTTTCATTTAAAAGGTTTAGTTGATATAAGTGACCCTAGGGTAACACAAGGTGTAAAAAATAAATTTGCTGATTTACAAGTACAATGGGAAAATGAAAAATCAAAAGTACAAGGCATTAATACAGCAGTAGCAGAATTTAATGCATTGTATAAAAACACAAGTATCGAAGCTATTCAAAACAAATGGTAAACTCTTTTACAAAATAATATATACACACTTAATTA
>JAURIP010000019.1 GCA_030832695.1 Sediminibacterium sp.
GGTCTAATTTATTGACTACCATGTATCTTTACAAAAATGGCCTAAGTGAAAGAATTATCTGCATTAAATGTGTTTTTTTGGAAATATAGGGCGCGATTCTTCATTGGAATTGTATTTGTCATTGCAACCAACTATTTAGCGGTTTTGGCACCCCAAATCACTGGATATGTGGTTGGTTTAGTTCAAGCTAAATTGCCTGGGGCAAAACCAGTTACTACAGTGCACAACGAAATGGTCACGATGGGTATTGATCAAATTGGTAATTATTACAATTTTACATTTGCTGGTTTGGTTACTTTTTGTAGTCTTGTCATTTTAATTTTGGCGATTATAAGGGGGGTATTTATGTTTTTTATGCGCCAAACTATTATTGTCATGAGTAGGCATATTGAGTTTGATCAAAAAAATCAAGTGTACGAACACTATCAAAAATTAGATACTGAATTTTATAAAACACATAGCACCGGTGATTTAATGAGTCGCATTACCGAAGATGTAAGTAGGGTGCGTATGTATACCGGCCCTTCCTTAATGTATTTAATTAACCTAGTTTCTTTAATCGGTTTTTGCTTGTACAATATGTTTAGCAAGGATTTGATGCTTAGTTTATATGTGTTGGCGCCGCTTCCAATATTAGCCATCACTATTTATTTTGTAAATAGTATTATTAATAAAAAGAGTGAAGAAATTCAAGGCCAACTTTCTGATTTAACCACCAATGCACAAGAATCTTATTCAGGCATCAGAGTCATAAAATCTTTTGTGCAAGAAAAAGCAATGCTGGGCTTTTTTAAAAAAAATAGTGAATTGTATCGTCAAAATGCAGTGAGCTTGGCAAAGGTAGAAGCATTTTATGCACCGGCAATGGCTTTAATGATTGGGTTAAGTACTTTAATCACTATTTATTTAGGGGGTTTGCAAGCGCTTCAAGATCCTTCGAAAGTAGCTACTGTCATTGAGTTTGTGATCTATATCAATATGCTTACTTTCCCGGTAAGTGCTATTGGTTGGACGGCAAGTATGATTCAAAGAGCTGCGGCATCGCAAAAAAGATTGAATGAATTTTTATCTATGCAACCTAATATTACCAATCCAACTTCACCGGTAAATTCAAAAATTAAAGGTGATATTGTTTTCAATGATGTTTCACTGGTTTTTCCACACTCAGAAATTAAAGCATTAGCTGATTTTAATTTAGATATTAAAGCGGGTCAAAAAGTTTTAATATTAGGCAAAACAGGTTCTGGTAAAACAACCATTGCACAATTATTAACTAGAATGTATGAAACATCGACCGGTCAAATTTTGATTGATGGGGTGGATGTAAATAATTTTCAGGTGCAACAGTTAAGAAGTGACATTGGTTATGTGCAACAAGATGTTTTTTTATTCAGTGATACGATTCAAAATAATATGCAGTTTGGGTTAAAAGAAAAAGTGTCTTATGATGATTTAACGCATGCTGCGAAAACGGCACATGTGTTAAATGAAATTAATAATTTACCCAAACAGTTTGATACTTTAGTAGGAGAACGTGGTACTACTTTAAGTGGCGGTCAAAAACAAAGAGTGGCGATTGCAAGGGCCTTAATTAAAAATCCATCCATTTTAATATTAGATGACTGCTTAAGTGCTGTAGATGCCAATACCGAAAGAACCATTTTAGCCAATCTTGATTTTTATATCAAAGACAAAACGACCCTGTTTATTACACATCGAATTTTTTATAATTTCAATTTTGACTTGATCATCTATTTACAGGAGGGTAAAATTGCCGAACAGGGCACACATGATAGCTTGTTAGCTAAAAATGGCCTTTATGCAGAATTATATAGGGCGCAACAATCCCTCGATGCTAGTTAGCCTAAGAAAATAAGGAAAATGGTTCATTTTCAGCCCTTGCGATAAAAGAGATTATTTTTTTGATTTTCAACAACATTTTTATATTTTTAGTTATAATTCAATGTAACTATGGAGCAAGAGAACTTCGACAACAATAATGAACGTCCAATTGAAAGTGTTTATAGTACGCGTATTCGTGCTGGTAAAAGACGCACTTATTTTTTTGATGTTAGAGCTACGCGTTCTAATGATTATTTTTTAACCATTACCGAGAGCAGAAAACGTTTTGACAATAACGGGTATGATCGTCATAAAATTTTCATTTACAAAGAAGATTTTAATAAGTTTATTAAGGCCGTTACCGAAGCCATGGATTTTGTTAAAACAGAATTAATGCCCGATTTTGATTTTGATGCGTTTAACCATGAAGAAGATCCAAATGCACCAGATCAAGGAGTAAGATATACTGCACCACAAGAAGTTTCAAATAATGCACCATCAGTTGCGTCTGTTACTGCATCTGAGCCTCCAGTGGAAGAAGCAATTCCAGATGCTCCGATTGTTTCCGTTGCTTCAGCTGATATTGAAGTTGAAATTGATCCAGCATCAATAACTGAAAAAAAGCCTTTAGAAGCAAGAGATACACCTGCAAGTCAGGGCGATAATATGAGTCAAGAAGAGGTTGAAAAGTGGTAATACGCTATTACAATTGTTAATGCGATTATAAGTTTTTAATCATCCAAATATCACATCCATCATGTCCACTATCACCAAGTGCATGATGGATTTTTTTAAATCCTACATTTTCATAAATGCTGACTGCTTTGGAAAGTTCAGGCATGGATTCTAAATACACTTGCGCATAGCCATTTTCCTTAGCCCATTGCATTGATTTTAATAATAGTTGTTTTCCCAAACCAATCCCTCTAGCATCTTGGTGTAAATAAAGTTTTACTAATTCACAGGTTTTTTCAGGAAGTCCTGCAGTAGGGAAGATGCCTCCGCCTCCAACCAGTTTACCTTTTAATTCCGCGATATAATATATGGCGCCAGGGACTTGAAATAATTCAAATAAATGATCTGTGGTTGTATCGTAAAAAACAGTACCTGGTTTATTAGCACCAAATTCAGTTAATGCGCCTCTGATCACTTTTGCAATGGCTTCATTGTCATGATGGGCAATGGTTCGGATAATTAAATCAGGGGATATTAGGCTTGCGTTTTCCAACTTTTATATTGATTGATTAAACCATTGGTGGAACTATCGTGATTTTCCACATTAATGTTGTCCGTTAATTCAGGTAAAATTTTATTCGCCAATTGTTTTCCTAATTCAACACCCCATTGATCGTAACTAAAAATATTCCAAATAACGCCTTGTGTAAATATTTTATGCTCATAGGTTGCAATTAAAAAACCTAAAGTTTCAGGTGTAATTTTTTTCACTAAAAAAGAATTCGTTGGCTTGTTGCCGGCGAAAACTTTGAAAGGTGCTAATGTTTCAATTTCTTTGTCTGTTTTTTTACTTTGCTTTAATTCTGCAACGACTTCAGCATTTGTTTTTCCATTCAACAAGGCTTCCGTTTGTGCAAAATAATTACTTAGTAATTTATCATGATGATCCCCAATTGGATTGTGGCTAATCGCTGGTGCAATAAAATCACAAGGAATAACTAATGTACCTTGGTGTATTAATTGATAAAATGCATGTTGTCCATTGGTACCTGGTTCGCCCCAAATCACTGGGCCAGTGGTATAATTAACAGCTGTTCCATTACGATCAACAAACTTTCCATTACTTTCCATATTGCCTTGTTGGAAATAGGCAGCAAATCGATGCAAGTATTGGTCATAAGGTAGGATGGCTTCGCTTTGTGAACCAAAAAAGTTAGTATACCATATTCCCAACAATGCCATAATCACTGGCATATTTTTTTCAATTGCTTCGTTTTTAAAATGAAGATCCGCTTGATATGCTCCTTTTAATAATTTTTCAAAATGCTCATATCCGATGGTCAATGCAACAGAAAGTCCAATAGCACTCCATAAGGAATATCTTCCGCCCACCCAATCCCAAAACTCAAACATATTTTTACTACTAATACCAAAACTGTTCACTGCTTTTTCATTCGTAGATAAGGCAACAAAATGGGTTGCTATATGTTTTTCATCTATTGCTTTTTGTAAAAACCAAGCACGTGCCGTGTGTGCATTGGTCATGGTTTCCTGCGTAGTGAATGTTTTTGAAGCAATCAAAAATAAAGTTTCTTCTGCGTTCACTTTTTTCAAGGTCTCAGCAATATGTGTGCCATCCACATTACTTACAAAATATATTTGTATCCCATCCACCCAATAAGGTTTCAGTGCTTCAGTGACCATTACTGGACCTAAGTCACTTCCACCAATACCTATATTAATAATCGTGGTAATTTTTTTTCCGGTATAACCCTTGTGTGTGCCAGCATGAATGTTGTCACAAAATGTTTTCATTTGTTTCTGCACACGTATAATTTCAGGCATCACATCCTGCTCGTCTACCATAACAGGTTCGCCGCTAAAGTTTCTTAATGCGGTATGTAATACTGCTCTTTGCTCCGTTTCATTGATGGCCTTCCCTTCAAATTGTGCAGCAATCGCCTTTGGTAAGCCACATTCATTTGCTAATTGAAATAACAACTGTAATGTTTTATCTGTTACAATATTTTTTGAATAATCAAATAATATATCTGCTGTTGTAATGGAGTATTGATTAAATCGGTTAGGATCTGCAGCAAACAAATCTTTCATTTGCTTACGGTTCATTTCTTCTTCAAAATGCTTTTTTAATACAAACCAAGCCTGCGTCGATGTTGGGTTAATTCTTTCTAACATAATCTTTTCTGTTTCACTAATTTTTATTCTCTAATGGTCTTCTTATATAAATCCTTTTAACTATAATTTTTCTATTGTAGCGATGGTGGTCGTTAACATTTCATCGGTGATGTCCAAATGCAATACAAATCGAACGAGGGCAGGGGTCATTGCAATGACTAAAATATGATGTTCTTTTAAAAGAGCAGACAGTTGTGTTGCATTATATTTCCCTTCAATTTTCGCAATGACAATATTGGTTTCTACTTCAAAAACTTCAGTAACGAAATCTTTCTTTACTAATGCCTCTTTAATTAATAAAGCTTTTTCATGATCCTGTTTTAATCGATCCACATGATGATCCAATGCATAAATACCTGCAGCTGCTAATGATCCTGCTTGACGCATGCCACCACCAAATACTTTACGCCATCTTCTTGCTTTTTTAACAAAGGCCGTATTTCCAAGCAATACACTTCCAACAGGCGCCCCTAATCCTTTGCTCAAACAAATGGAGATAGAATCAAATAACTGACCATATTGCTTTGGGTCTTCCTTTTTATGTACAATGGCATTAAAAATTCTTGCCCCATCTAAGTGTAACCCCAAATGATGGGCTTTTGCCACTTTTTGTATGTCAACTAATTCGTTAAAATCATAACAAGCACCGCCGCCACGGTTACAGGTATTCTCCAAACTAATTAACTTAGAAATAGGTTTGTGCAAGTCCTCCGGATGGATTGCTGCTAAAACCTGGTTGGCAGTAATTCGGCCACGGTTGCCTTGTAGCAATTTAACCGAACAGCCTGAATTGGAAGCAATCCCACCGCCTTCATATTGATAGACATGGGATAATTCCTCACAAATCACCTCATCACCGGCTTGAGTATGCGTTTTAATGGCCAATTGATTAGTCATAGTGCCACTAGGACAAAACAAGCCTGCTTCCATACCAAACATGCTAGCAGTTTTTGCTTCTAAAGCGTTAATACTTGGATCCTCCCCAAATACATCATCCCCAACAGGAGCTTGATGCATAAAAGCTAACATTTCGGGGGTAGGAAGGGTAACAGTATCTGATCTAAAATCAATCATACAGCGAAGATAATTCTCAGAAAGGGATTATTCCTAAATTTTTACCCTTTTGGGGACATTTTAACGGGAAAATTTGTGCATAAATGCTTTACAATCAATATTTGCTAAATTAGTCTCAAAATTGTACCTTTGCCGACTAACATTTGGTAAAATTCCTTATTTTACTTATCGTTAGACACAACTTTTTTGACCTTTACATCGTTATACCTTTAAATAAATTCTTTGCATGAGGCAGCTTAAAATTGCAACACAGATTACCAACAGAGATTCGCAAGCGGTTGAGAAGTATTTACAAGAGATTTCTAAAATCTCTATGATTAATCCTGAAGAAGAAACCACTTTGGCGCAGCGCATTAAAATGGGTGATCAACGTGCATTGGATAAATTAGTACAAGCCAACCTTCGTTTCGTTGTATCTGTTGCAAAACAATACCAACACCAAGGTTTGTCTTTATCTGATTTAATCAATGAAGGGAATTTAGGTTTAATCAAAGCAGCACAACGTTTCGATGAAACCAAAGGTTTTAAATTCATTTCTTATGCGGTTTGGTGGATTCGTCAATCTATTTTGCAAGCTTTGGCTGAGCAGGGTCGTTTGGTTCGTTTACCTCAAAACAAAATTGGTACTTATAATAAGGCCAATAAAGCATACATGGCTTTTGAACAAGAGCATGAGCGTGAGCCTTCCACTGAGGAATTGGCAGGAATTTTAGAAATGTCTGAAACAGAGATCAATAATATATTTCAATCCAATACTCGTCACACCTCATTAGATGCACCAGTGCATGAAGCAGAGGATGTAGCAATGGGTGATTTATTGAAAGGCGGTGATGAAACAGACATGGATGTGATGAAAGATTCTTTAAGAGAGGAAATTCGTCGTGTACTTAAGTCATTGAGTCCTAGAGAGGCAGAGATAGTTAATGCATATTTTGGTTTAGATGGAGAGAATGGGGTTACGATTGAACAAATAGGCATCAAATACGATCTAACCAAGGAAAGAATAAGACAAATTAAGGAGCGTGCTATTAAACGTTTGCAAAAAGCGAGATACAGCAATGCACTTAAAGCTTATTTGGGCTAGTAGTTTAAAATATTATCAAGCCCCTTCAATCTCAGGATTAGACGGGGCTTTTTTTTAGGTTAGATTTTGCAGATAAATAATTTGATAACATAGAATTTAGTTTTTTGTATAGAATTTTGAATTAGAAATAATGAAGTTATGGAAACAGAAAAAGTAAGCATTTTAATTATAGGTTCAGGCCCTGCAGGTTACACTGCTGCAATTTATGCAGCTAGGGCAAATATGAAACCTTTATTATACCAAGGTATACAACCAGGTGGTCAATTAACCATTACCACTGACGTGGAGAACTATCCTGGATTTCCAGATGGTATTCAAGGCCCAGAAATGATGGTGAACTTTGAAAAACAAGCTGCCCGTATGGGTACGGATATTCGTTATGGCCTTGCAACAAAAGTTGATTTTAGTGGGGATGTTAAAAGGGTATGGATTGATGATGAAAAGATCATTGAAGCGGATGCCGTAATTATTTCAACAGGCGCTAGTGCTAAATGGTTAGGTATTCCAAGTGAAGAGAAATTTAATGGTTTTGGGGTGAGTGCCTGTGCCGTATGTGATGGATTCTTTTTTAAAGGAAAGGAAGTTGCGATTGTAGGTGCTGGAGATACGGCTGCTGAAGAAGCACATTATTTATCAAAAATGTGTACTACAGTGCACATGATTGTTCGAAAAGATCAAATGCGCGCAAGTAAAGTAATGCAGGATCGCGTTTTAAATACACCAAATATAAAAATGTATTTCAATAGCGAAACGGATGAAATCTTAGGAGGAAAAACAGTGCAAGCCGTTAGAATCAAAAATACAAAGACCAATACTTTACAAGAAATTCCAGTAAGTGCCTTTTTTGTTGCCATTGGTCACAACCCGAATAGTAGTATTTTTTCTGAGTTCATTCATACAGACGAAACTGGTTACATATTAACAGAACCAGGTACCACTAAAACAAATGTTCCAGGTGTATTTGCTTCAGGGGATGTGCAAGATAAAAACTACCGTCAAGCGGTTACAGCTGCTGGAAGTGGTTGTATGGCTGCCTTAGATGCAGAAAGGTATTTAACTGCTAAAGGGCACTAAAATATAATTCATGTCAACCAATCAAACCATACGTATTAGTCTGAACAAATTATTATTTGTTGGCTATCATGGTTTATATCCTGAAGAAAAAAAATTAGGTAATAATTATGCTGTTGAAATTGATATTGACTTTACGCCCAAGCAAGGAGTCATTGATCAATTGGATCAAACCATTGACTATGTGCATGTATATGCAATTGTAAAAAAGTGGATGGAAATCCCAACGCCTTTATTAGAAACTTTGGTAGGAAAAATAGCAGATGATATTTTATCATCACAAGCCTTAGCCAATAAAGTATTTGTAAAAATCACCAAACTGCATTTACCCATTCCTTCATTTGAAGGAAATGTGTCCGTTAAAATTGAAAAATCTAGGAATTAAATTTTCTTGTCTTCGTTATTGGCGTCTAAACATAATGCTACAGAAGATAGCACTATATTTTTTTGTCCTTCCAGCGATATGATTTAATATATAGGTAGGAGGGTATTAATAAGGTTAACCAATAAATAATTTCACACATCCAACCAATCGTGATCGGGAATTGGTAATATTCGATAGTTAAATAAGCATAGATCAAATAAATAATTATGGCTACGAATTCAATGGCTAAATTAATTTTTGATTGGCCTGTACCCGTAACTCCATTTAACCAAATAGTGGCAATTGACATTAGTAACAAAGCAATGGAAACCACTCTTAATACCGGTATGCCTTCCTGCATGAATCCTTCCCCTTGTCCATAGATGGATAAAAATTGTTGCGCAAATACATTTAAAATTATACAAACGCATAAAGCAAAACCAAAACTCCATTGCGCAATTTTATTAATTAATGGTATTACTTTATCCTGCATATTTTGACCAATAATATTACTCACCATGGTATTGGATGTAGCCGCAAATGCCCAAGTAAAGCTGCCAAAAAATCCAAATATATTTCGCATTGAATTGGACACTGCTAAGGATTGTTCCCCACGGTGTTCAATCAAAATGTAAAATATTTCCCAACTAATAATGCTGATCATGTATTGCATCATAATGGGGGAGGATTGCACAAAAATGAGTTTGATATAATCCCATTTAATTTCAAAGTTTTTAAATAATTCAAACCTTGCACCAATTTTTTGATAATGTATCACCAAATAGATGACGAATAAGCCCATTACTTCTGAAATAATGGAAGCATATGCTGCACCATTCAAACCCATTGCAGTAAAACCAAAATGACCAAATATTAAGCTATAATCAAAAAATATATTAAAGGCAGCTTCAGTAGCCGTTCCAATAATTAAAAATTTACTTTGATTGGTACCTACCAGTAATGCATTACGCATTTGATAAATAAACAAAAAGGGGATACCCCAAATTCTAATTTTTAAAAATTCAATAACATTATTGGCTCTGTGGCTATCATGTAAAACGCTATGAAAAATACTAGGTGCTATAAAATAAGTAAAAGCAATGGCGATGATTGATAATAATATTGAGATAATAACGCCTTGGTTAAATAAAACTCCAATTTCATCCACGCGATTTTCACCTGCACGACGGGAAATAAGCGCTTGTAGTCCATTATTCAATCCTTGCCCCATCACCCCAAAAATCAAGTAAAATACTCCAGTTATACCCCCAATGGCCAATGCTTCGGAACTTAAAGCACCTAAGAAAATATTATTTATGACAAAATTAACCTGCGGAACCATAATCGCTAAAGCAATGGGTAAGGAAATGGCCAATATCTGTTTACTGGAAACTGTTACCTGTAAGGATGGATTGCTATTGGTGCCGCTCATATCCGCAAATCTACAATTAGTTTTTACAATGAACTGCCCCTTTTTTTATAATATTGCATAAGAATTACAGTATGGCAAAGAAAAAAATTGGTATTTACGGGGCATTGGAAAGCACGGCTAATAATAAGGTGGAGGATCTTTACCTTGTTGTGGATGAATCTGCTATTGCATTTTCAGTTAAAAATACGAATACAAATACCTACCAATGTTTTGAATACTTTGTCAACGATCCTGAAAATATTGGATGGAATCAATTAGTGGCCTATTTGCAGAATAATTCAAAATTGATTCAAAATACCTACAATAACATTTATTTTGTGATGAATAACAGTAGTTATATTGTTACGAAGAAATATAGCATTGCTGATCATTTATTGTATAAAAATGAATTATCATTATTACATGAAGTTTCGCCAGAAGAGAAAGTGCAATTAGCTCCATTGGCGAATGATAAAATGTTGGTGTATTCAATACCTGATCATTTAAATACTTTGCTTACCCGATCTTTTCCTACAGGCAAATGGCATCATTATACCGAATATCTTTTACATCATCCTAAAGATGGGGTTAAGGTAACTATGTTTAATAATAATTTTTGTGTTGTAATACATCAAGAAGGACAACTCAAATTAATTAACCATTTTAAAGTAGGGGGCGATGATCAAAACACCTATACGCTTTTAAATACTTGTACCAATGCAGGTATTGTACCCAATGTTTTTTCATTAACCATCGCAGGATTTGATGCCGAGCAATTAAACTGGATCAAAACTTTACAAAGATATTTTGCGGACACCACTATTTTAATGGCTCCTTCAGAAGGTATTGGCACTAATTTAAACAAGGAGTTCCCGCATCACACTTACGCACCTTATTTTATATTTTAATGAGAATTATCGCCGGACAATATGGTGGTCGACGCATTCATCCTCCCCAAAACATGCCGCATACCAGACCCACTACTGATATTGCGAAGGAAGGTTTGTTTAATATATTGCAAAATAGGGTGCAATTAGATGGGATAAAAACGCTCGATTTATTTGGTGGCACTGGCTGTATCAGTTATGAACTTGCTTCAAGAGGGGCGGCTGAATTAACCATTGTTGAAAAAGATCCGATCATGTTAGATTTTATCAAAAAAAATGTGGATTTATTAAAAATTGAAAACGTACAATTAAATAGGATGGATGTTTTTCAGTTTTTAGCTTCTTGTAAACAAACCTATGATATCATCTTTGCTGGCCCTCCTTATGCTTTAAATACCATTGACGAATTGCCTAAAATGATTGTGGAACAAAAGCTAATTGCACCTGATGGTTATTTTATTTTAGAACATACTCCGCGCAATGATTATACACAGTTTGCAGGATATAGTTTCCAGAGAAATTATGGCACGACTATTTTTAGTTTTTTTGCTTCTGTGTAACATTCAATAAATTTTTGTAAATTATACTATGTTTAAAGACGAAGCAAGGAAATCCTTATTACAAAAACGTCAAAGTTTATCCCAAATGGAATGTATCAAATGGGATGATTTGTTATTAATACAATTTCAAAAATTAGATTTTTCAAACATTCATACCATTGGAAGTTTTTACCCAATGGAAAAGCACAATGAACCGAATACCATTTTATTAACAAGTTACTTGCAGCAGTTCATACCCGATTTAATTATTGCATATCCAGTAATGGATAAGGTTTTGGGAACGATGCAATTTTATGAAGCAACGCCTGATCTTCATGTGAATTCTTTGGGTATATATGAACCGCATCAAACTAATAGTATTAGCAGTAGTGATATTGATTGCTTCTTAGTTCCATTATTGGGTTTTGATTTATTGGGACATCGGCTAGGATTTGGGAAAGGGTATTATGATAAGTATTTTTCTACTTGCCAACATTCCTATCAGCGTATCGGTATTTCGTACTTTGAGCCTATACCAAATATTCAAGATACCCATGAATTTGACGTACCTTTAACCCATTGTATTACGCCTTGGAATAGTTATGAATTTAAATAACCTCTTTTTAAAATCTTTTAGAGTTTTACTTTTACCTTTTGCAATTGTATATGGTTGGATCGTTGCATTGCGTAATTGGCTTTATTTTAAACATTATTTAAAATCAGTACCATTTAATGTGCCCATAATCTGTGTAGGTAATTTATCATTAGGAGGAACTGGTAAATCACCCATGGTTGAATACTTATTATCTATTTTATCTGATGATTATAAATTAGCCACATTAAGTAGGGGCTATAAAAGAAAAACGGAGGGATATGCTTTAGCGAATCAATTTACTTCAGCACTTGAGATTGGGGACGAACCCATGCAGTTTCACATTAAGTATCCAAATGTAGCCGTAGCTGTTGGAGAAAGACGCATTGAAGCCATCCCACAATTAATTCAAGATGTGCCTGACTTGCAATTAATTATTTTAGATGATGCATTTCAACACAGAGAAATTGTCGCTGATTATAATATTTTGTTGACCGAGTACGATAACCTGTATTGCGATGATTTTTTTATTCCAACGGGCGATTTAAGAGACGAACGAAAGTCGGCAAAAAGAGCAAATATTATTATTGTTACCAAATGCCCCTCCAACTTATCTATCAATGAAAAAGACGAGATCGTTGAAAAATTAAATCCTGAACCACAGCAGCATGTATTTTTTACGACCATCTCCTATGAAACACCCTACCATATATATAATCCATCTGATCAATGGGTGTTAACCATGCGGGACGAAGTACTTCTGGTTTGTGGTATTGCGAATCCACTTCCTTTAAAAAATTATATTCACGAAAACACACATACCTACTATCAAATAAGCTATAGCGATCATCATATATTTTCCATAGAGGATTTAAATGAGATCAAAGAAAAATTCAATCAAATTAATTCAAAGAGCAAATTAATCTTAACTACCGAGAAGGATGCAGTACGACTTGTAAAATATACGGAGGAACTCAACGAAATTCCATTATATGTTTTGCCCATAAAACCTCAATTTTTATTTGGGGAACAGGGTAAGTTTGATGCGCTGGTTATTAATAATGTTGCACAATTTTATAAAAACAACAATGGGAACTAAGAAAAAAACAACAAGAAAGGGGAAACCCACCACAAAAAATACAAATATTACCACGAGTTATA
>JAURIP010000368.1 GCA_030832695.1 Sediminibacterium sp.
ACATCGGTAGGACATGCTGGCGCGTCAATCTATATTGCAATCATGACCTTATTTAACATTCCAAGTGCTGTGATTAAACCTACCGCATTAGTTATGAATATTTTTATTGCCTCATTTACAAGCTGGCGTTTCATACGAAAAGGATTTTTTGATTTTAAAGTTTTATTACCGATCGCAATCGGCGCAATACCTTTTGCATTTTTAGGGGGTTTTATAAATGCACCTAGTCATATCTCTAAATCTATCGTGGGTATTATTCTTTTAATATCAGCCATTTCTCTCGTAACGAACTTTTCTAATAAGATCGATAAAAAACTTAAGAAGACTCCATTTTTTTTAGCAGTTAGTATTGGCTCATGTATTGGATTTTTAGCCGGCTTGACTGGAACAGGAGGTGGAATCTTTTTATCTCCACTTATTTTATTTTTAGGATGGAGCTCAACAAAAACAAATTCAGGAATCACAGCGCTTTTTATTTTAATTAATTCAAGCTTTGGTTTACTTGGAAATTATTCTTCAGTACAAAATTTACCAGATCAATTACCGTTATTTATAGGTGCTACATTGATAGGTGCTTTGATTGGCACAACACTCGGCATAAAGTTTTATACAGCCAATACCATTAAAAAAGCATTAGCATTAGTTTTGGTGATAGCAGGCTTTAAATTGTTGCTTACATAAAACAAAAACCCCCACATACCGCGATATATATGTGGGGAAAAAGCTATCCCAAGGGCTAGTTTTTTTATGAGGTCTTAGCTAAAACAGACGGATGAATTCCAAATCTTGCCTTGAAATTCACTGAGAATCTCCCCAAATGCTTATATCCAACGTCTAAAGCAACATCTGTAGTTTTTCTAGTTTTTTTATGGCTTTTAATTAATTCGTACGCAAGCATTAGTCTTTGTTCTTCGATATATTCAAAAGGCGTTTTCGAAAAATATTTTTGAAATAAAAGCTGAAGCGACCTTTCCGAATACCCCGTAAATGTCTTTAAATCAGCCATAGTTATTTTATTAGAAAGTCTAGAATTAATATATTGCGTAGCTAGCTCTACAGCTTTGTGAGTGTTTACTTGAGTCATTTAGCTTAGAGACATATGGTCAGTATGGAGAATTACATCTGAAATTTTTAGATCAAGTGCTTTAGCATATTTTTTAACACATACTAATTTAAGTGTTGGGGATGGAAAGTGATGAGGTTTATTTTCCTCAATAGATATAATTTGTCTTTCAGCCAAACATAACTCATGAGCAATGTCTAAAGTTGACATACCTCGCTCAATTCTTTTTTGTTTCAATAAGCTAAAGTTATATAAATCTTTTTCCATGGAAAGATAATAAAGTTATATTCGTTCCATGAATATCCTTCAAAAGGATGATGTTGGGGGGGCAGGCTACCTAGTTAATTCGATCAACTTAGAAAGTGAATTTACCTTCAATTTTCTCATCACTTCAGACTTGTATTGCTTAACGGTAGGCAATGATAAATGGAGCTTATCGATAAGCTCTTGGTTGTTTAATCCCTGAAGTAGTAAATTGTAGACTTCAAGCTCTCTCGGAGATAAATTTTTGAGTAGAAAATTTAGATTGATTTCTTTTAATTCGATTTTAATAGCGTTATTAACTGCTGCTATTAATGTGTCAATTTCGAATGGTTTAACCAGAAATTCAATAGCCCCTTGTTTCATGGCATCAATACTTTCTTGAATACTTGCTTCGCCACTAATAAAAATTATTGGGGGGTTGATATTTTTTTCCATAAGCATACGATGCAAATCAACGCCGCTTATATCAGGAAGTTGAATATCAGCAATCACGATTGCCGGCCTTTCAAAGGGTAGGGTTTGTAAAAAATCATTAGCCGTACTGTAAGATTTTGTAATAAAACCTTTGAAAGCTAATAAAGATTCAATACTATTCCGCTGCGAAACATCATCTTCTATGAGATGAATAGTAATTTTTTTATCTGATTTACTAGACATTGTTTGATATCGGAAGCTCAATTAAGAATTCCGCACCACTTAAGTAAGCTTTATTGACGCTCAGGCTTCCCTTATGTCTAGTAATTATATATTTTGATAACCATAAACCTATACCAGAATTCGAAATTTTTGAGCTTTCATAAAGTTTAAATATTTTGCCCTGCAT
>JAURIP010000367.1 GCA_030832695.1 Sediminibacterium sp.
AAGGAACCCAATCCATATTTTTCCAATCCAGGGAAAACACGTCGACTTAATTTAATGGTACATAATTTAGGCGCCGACCACTGAAATCCACATTTTCCCAATAAATAATGTACAAAGGAATAGTCAAAGCTTACATTGTGTGCCACAAATACGCGCCCATTTAATAAATTAAATATCTGTGGTGCAACTTCCTCAAATAATGGCGCATTTGCCACCATGGCATCACTAATGCCGGTCATATTCACAATAAAAGGGGGTATTTTTTGCCTAGGGTTAATCAAAGTGACATATTTGCCCGTCACTTCCACCCCATTATGAATCACAATAGCGATTTCAGTAATCCCCGCCGATTGGGGGGTACTGCCTGTGGTTTCTATATCTACTACTGCAAATTCCATTGAGTGGCTAAGGTCGTATTTTTTAGCAACTTATTGCTTGTCCCTTTTCCTTATTTTTGTGGCTTAATATAGGTAAAGAAGCAAAGCATGGAATTGAGTAAAAATTACATACCGGGTGAGGTTGAAATTAAATGGTACAAACATTGGGTGGACAGCGGCTATTTTCACAGCACCCCCAATGATAAAAAGGCATACACTGTGGTGATTCCTCCACCAAATGTGACGGGTGTGTTACATATGGGCCATTGTTTAAATAATACGATTCAAGATATTTTGGTGCGTCGTGCACGCATGCAAGGATTTAATCCATGTTGGGTTCCAGGAACGGATCATGCTTCCATTGCAACCGAAGCAAAAGTAGTTGCGATGTTAAGAGAAAGAGGCATTGCAAAATCATCTTTAACCAGAGATGAATTTTTAAGTTACGCATGGGAATGGAAAGAAAAATATGGCGGTATCATTTTACAGCAGTTAAGAAAGATGGGTTGTAGTTTGGATTGGGAGCGAACCTCATTCACCATGGACGCGGATTACTACGAGTCAGTAATAAAAGTATTTATTGATTTATATAAGAAAGGAAAAATTTATCGCGGTAAAAGAATGATCAACTGGGATGTACGCGCGAAAACGGCTTTAAGTGATGAGGAAGTAATTCATAAAGAAGTAGCAGGTAAAATTTACCACTTACGTTATAAGTTAGATCTACCTGGAGATGAGTTTATCACCATCGCAACAGTTCGTCCTGAAACTATTTTAGGGGACTCCGCTATTTGTGTGCATCCTAAAGATGATCGATACAAACACTTGGTGGGTAAATTTGCTTTTGTACCATTAATTAACAGACGCATCCCGATTATTGCAGATGATTATGTTGAAATAGAGTTTGGAACTGGTGCATTAAAAGTAACACCGGCGCATGACATGAATGATTTTATGTTAGGCCAAAAATATAATTTGGAAGTGATTGATACCATGAACGACGATGGTACCTTATCAGAAGCTGCTGGCTTATATATTGGGCAAGATAGAATTGAGGTAAGAAAAATTATTACTAAGGATTTAGATGCAGCAGGAAATTTAGTGAAGATCGAAGACTACACACATCAGGTAGGCTTTAGTGAAAGAACTGATGCAATTGTTGAACCAAGATTAAGTTTACAATGGTGGGTGGATATGAAACAATTAGCTGCGCCTGCTTTAGAAGCAGTGATGTCAGATGAAATTAGTTTTCATCCTGCTAAATTTAAAAACTTATACCGCCATTGGATGGAAGGTATTAAGGATTGGTGTATTAGTCGTCAGCTTTGGTGGGGTCACCGCATACCAGCTTGGTATGATGAAGAAGGCAACTTTTATGTTGCGCATAATGAAGCGGAAGTAAATGCAAATCATCCTGAAACCAACGGAAAAAAATTAACACAGGATGCTGATTGTTTGGATACTTGGTTCAGTAGTTGGTTATGGCCTTTCGAAGTATTCAAAGGATTATCCAATCCAAATAATGCAGAAGTTAATTATTACTACCCTACCAGCACTTTAGTTACAGCGCCTGAAATTATTTTCTTTTGGGTGGCGAGAATGATTATGGCTGGAGAAGAGTATATGGGTAAAATTCCATTCAAGGATGTTTACTTCACTGGTATTGTTAGAGATAAGCAAGGAAGAAAAATGAGTAAAAGTTTAGGGAACTCTCCTGACCTTTTAGGATTGATTGATCAATATGGCGCAGACGCTGTTCGTTTTGGTATCATGATAGC
>JAURIP010000317.1 GCA_030832695.1 Sediminibacterium sp.
AGGTATGAAAATAAGGCCTTCTGGCGCATCACCTGTTTTATACATTTTAATAAATACCGGAGCAGTTGGATTGGTGATATCATAAATAGCAAACGCATCAGCTCTTTCTAATCCAATAATTGCGATATTTTTGCTACCTATTCTTCCAAGGCATACTGATTCAGGCTCAACCCCTTTATCATCACTTCTCGCATCATCGTAAATTGCTAACTCCTTTGCTTTAGTATCTAGTTCATTTTTGCTATCAAATACTTGGCTACCTGTTGTTGCATTCCAAACACTAAATGACCTAGACCCTAATGAATATAAGGCATCAAAATCGCCATCACCATCCGTATCGCCTAAAGTTGTTGTAATATTTAATCTTCCTAAAATCGCATCTGTTTTAAGTGTTGCAGCAGTTGGGAAATTTGTTGCATCTAACGATACTGCACTTACTCTTTTCATTTCAACAAAGGCTTTGTATTCTCTTGAATCACCTTCATTGGCTGTAAATAAATAAGGTGTTCCATTGTAATTAAAAAATGCAATCGCATCAGGCATATATATACCATATACTTTAGCATAATTGGCAAATTCAATTTTACTGTCCTTATCACTTGCATCAATGCCATTACCCGCTAAAGAATAATCTTTAAATCCAAGGGGTGTAATTTTTTTAATGGTTGCCGTTGTGATGTCAATTTCAGCAATCGCATTATTTTCTTGAAGTGTTACATAGGCTGTTTTTGAATCATCAGAAACAGTTATATATTCTGGTTCAATATCTTTAATGAAATTTTTACCTGGCCCAAAAATTCTAAATCCTTTAGCAGTTAAACTAGCTAACTGGCTTTCAAAAGATGCAAAATTTAGGGTAACAACAGAATAGTCGGCTACTTTAATGATAGAAACGCTTCCTTCTGGATCATTAAGATAATCATCACTTGGTTCGCCTTCATTTGCTGATATTATATAATTGCCATCTGGGCTAAATGTAACCATATCAGGAAGTGCACCAACGTTGATTGATTTAATTTCAGCATAGGTTGTTGTATTGAATACAACTATTTTACCAGGCGCCTGTTTGTTGGTAGATTCGATTGCTGCTGCCAATTTCCCATTACTCACTGCAACGCTATTTACATAACCACCATATGGAAGCATGCTAATTGATTTTATCACAGTTAAAATAGCAGGATTGCTCATGTCAATTACATCAATTTTATTTTCAGCGCTATTATTTACTGCAAATAATCTATCAGTTATTGGGTCGAAAGCAGTAATTTCTGCTGCACCCAAACCACCTAAATTGATAGAGGCTACTTCAACATAACCTGCTAAATCTTCGTTCTGAGTGTTTTCTAATGGGGGCGTTGCATCCTGTTTGCGACAAGAAAATATAACCACCGTAATCAATAATAGATAAATGAACTTGATTTGTTTCATGATTTTAATTTAGGGGTGAAAATACCCCCAGCATATTATCAGCATATGAACTTATTATTAATTTATTATTAACAATATAGTATCATCAAAAACAAGCAAGAGATGAATATATTAGCTTGATTATTCAAATAACCGGATCTGGCATAGCACCCTTAAAAATTATTGCCCAAAAACCTGAATTAAATCTAAAACAGAAAGCTTATTTTTATAACACATAATATCCTTAATTTATAAGCATGAAAATAAAATCAAATTTAATAGCATCTATTATATTTACATGCTTACGCCTAAATAGCCAAGAAGTTGCTTCCCAAGAACTTTATTTAGAACAAATAAAAGGGCAAATGCAGGTTGAATGGCCAAAAAACAAAACAATCAATTTAGTGTTTCATGGCCATTCGGTGCCGGCGGGATACTTTAAAACACCAGTTGTTAATACACTTGCTTCCTATCCATATATTGTTTTAGAACAAATCAAATCAAAATACCCTTTTACGGTAGTGAACATTATCAATACTTCAATTGGAGGTGAAAATTCAGAAAGCGGTGAAAAAAGATTCGAGTCACAGGTCCTTAATCATACGCCAGATGTATTATTTATTGACTATGCTTTAAATGACAGACGTATTGGATTAGTAAGAGCTAAAATTGCTTGGGAAAAAATGATTCGTGCTGCTTTGGATAAAAACATCAAAGTAATCCTATTGACACCTAGCCCAGATCAAACTATTGACATTAAGGACGATCAAACCATTCTTGACCAACATGCACGTCAAATAATACAATTATCGAAATATTTTAATGTTGGCCTAATTGATACTTATGCAATCTTTAAAAATGCAACAAAGCAAGGGGTTGCCTTAGTTGATTTAATGTCTCAAGTAAATCATCCCAATGCAAATGGGCATCATTTAATTGCCGATGAGATTATGAAATATTTTAAGTAAAATCACTGCTTTAATTACTTCTTTAAATGCTATAGCTACAATAAAATTAATATGTCCCTATTTTTTATTAATCACCGATTGTAGGTAGCTTTCTAGTTCGTTTATTTCTTTGTCTGAAATATTCTTAAA
>JAURIP010000275.1 GCA_030832695.1 Sediminibacterium sp.
AAAATAATTTGATTTTTTTCATCATAACAATCGCGCACCATCACCGACATAAACTCACCCACCTTAGCTTCCTTAGCACCAGGTGTGTTGGTTGCAGGGATAATTACTTCTCCTACTTCATTTAAAAATGCAATGTCTTCCGCAGAAAAAACCAATCCTGTTTTTGCAGTGGTACATCCTGATAAAAATGCTTCTGCCCCTAAAACGGTTCCGCCCATAATAATGGCTACTCTTGATAATGCTTCACGTCTGTTCATCATAAAATATAAATTTAATCGCGTTAATTATTTTTAAATATCACAAATTTCAATAGCCTTTTTAAGTGATGCCATTGGATCTTTATCTGCAGGAATAAATTCCTGTGCCACATAGCCCTTAAATCCAGTGGCAACAATCGCACGCATAATAGCAGGGTAATATAATTCCTGACGTTCGTCAATTTCATTGCGGCCTGGCACACCACCAGTGTGGTAGTGTCCATAATAGGTATGATTAGCATTGATGGTACGAATTACATCTCCTTCATCAATTTGCATATGATAAATATCAAATAATAATTTAAAATTAGGTGAGCCTATTCGCTTACACAATTCAACACCCCATACGGATCTGTCACACATATAATCCTTGTGATCCACTTTTGAATTTAATAACTCCATCTGAATCATCACTCCTCTTTTTTCAGCCAAGGCCATTATTTTTTTCAACCCAGTTGCGCAGTTATTTAATCCCGTTTCATCATCCATCCCCTTTCTATTTCCTGAGAAACAAATTAAATTGGTATACCCAGCATCTGCAACATAGTTAATATGATCAGTATAATTCTTAACCAAGGTATCATGATAACTTGAGTCATTAAATCCTTTGGTCAAACTTATCTCAGCACCATTGCACATCGTGGACACTAAATTATTTTCCTTAAGTACATGCCATTCAGCAGGGCCAACTAAGTCCATCCCCGCCATACCCATTGCTTTGAAATTTTTAGCTAATTCTGCAATCGGATACTGACTATAACACCACCTACAAGCAGAATGGTTAATTTTTCCTTTTAAAGAAAAGGGTTCGTTATTGTTTTGAAGTCCTTGTTTCACGGATGCAATTAAATTTGAAGGGACCACTACGCCTGTTGCCAAAGCAGCAGAACCAGTGATTACTTGTTTTAAAATTTGACGCCTATTCACATTAGATGACATTACAAAATATTATATAAGTTCCCAGATTTTATGACTTGATAAATATAATTTTTTTTTCCTGTTTTTTATAAAGTTTTAAGTTAAAAATGGGGGTTTTTTGCGAAATTATAAGGAAATTGCTAAGGTTATAATCCATGGTAAAAAAATGGATTTTAAATTACACAAAAGCATAAAAATCTCACATATGAATCGAAAATTACGCATGGGAATGGTCGGAGGCGGAAAAGACGCTTTTATCGGTGCAATTCACCGTTTGGCTGCAAATATGGATGGATTAATTGAAGTGAGTTGTGGTGCATTAAGTATAAGACCTGAAGTAGCACTTGCTTCTGGTGAAGCTTTATTTTTACCTAAGGAAAGGATTTACTTGACTTATGAAGAAATGATCAAAAAGGAAGCAAGCCTTCCAGCGAACGAGCGCATCGATTTTGTAACCATTGTAACACCCAACTTTGCGCACTTTGCACCTGCGATGATGGCATTAGAATATGGCTTTCATGTGGTGATTGAAAAACCAATTACCTTTTCATTAGATGAAGCAAAGCAACTAAAACAAAAATTGGACGAAACCGGCTTAACGCTTTGCTTAACCCATACCTATTCGGGATACCCAATGGTTAAGCAAGCTAAAGCAATGGTGAAGGAGGGTAAGTTTGGAAAAATTAGAAAAATTTGGGTGGAGTACCCACAAGGTTGGTTAAGTAAATTATCTGAACGCGAAGGAAACACACAAGCAGCATGGAGAACTGATCCAAAAAAATCAGGTAAGAGTTCGGTGATGGGCGATATTGGCACGCATGCTGCACACTTAGCTGAATATATTACGGGCGCGAAAATTACTGATGTATGTGCTGAGTTAAATACCATGGTCGAAGGACGATTGTTAGATGATGACGGTGCAGTGATGTTGAAATTTGATAATGGCGCGAAAGGCGTTTTAATGGCATCACAAGTAGCTGCAGGCGAAGAAAATGCTTTAAAAATAAGAGTGTATGGAGAGCATGGTGGTATTGAATGGGCGCAACACGAACCCAATACTTTATTGGTAAAATGGTATGACCAACCCACACAAATTTATAGGGCTGGCGGAAATTATGGCGCACATTTATCACCTACGGCAATTCATAATTGTCGCACCCCAGGCGGACATCCAGAAGGATACTTGGAGGCATTCGCAAATATTTATAGAAACTTTGCATTAACCATTGGATGTAAAATAGATGGCACCACACCAACTCCGGAGATGCTTGATTTTCCTGGCATTGAAGACGGATTAAGAGGTATGGCGTTTATTGATAATGTGGTTGCATCATCACAGTCGGATGTGAAATGGACCCCTTATGTTTTATAAAAAAATTACAATTCACGATTATTAAACAAATAGTATGACCACAATAAAAGGACCAGGAATATTTTTAGCGCAGTTTATGGGTGATGTTGCGCCATTTAATTCTTTAGAAAGTATTTGCAAATGGGCAGCATCCTTAGGATTCAAAGGTGTACAAATTCCAAGTTGGGATGCAAGATGTATTGATTTACAAAAAGCGGCTGAAAGCAAAACTTATGCGGATGAAATCAAAGGTATTGTTGCAAGCACGGGTATGGAAATCACTGAACTATCTACACACTTACAAGGACAATTAGTAGCAGTTCATCCCGCCTATGATGCACAATTTGACGGATTTGCACCCAAGGAAGTTCATGGTAATTCAAAGGCAAGAAC
>JAURIP010000113.1 GCA_030832695.1 Sediminibacterium sp.
AGAATTATAAAAAAAACGGCATTTTTGATACGAATATCCTTGATAGCCAATATTTTTGCACTGAAATAGAAATTGAACATGTCAACAACAACAACCGCTTCGCCAAATGAAGCAAAATTGTGGGGAGGAGGAAAGAGTCCTTTTAACCTTGAGTACGGAAAAGTAATGATGTGGTACTTTTTAATGAGTGACGCATTTACTTTTGGCGCCTTTTTGATTTCTTATGGTACAGTCCGTTTTTCAACGAACGGATGGCCTGATTCAAATCAAGTGTTCCGTAGTTTTCCATTTGCGCCAGAAGGAGTACATGCACCATTGGTGTTTGTAAGTATCATGACTTTTATATTAATTGTGAGTTCGGTCACCATGGTGTTAGCGGTGCATGCTGGACATAATATGGATAAAAAAGGGGTGGTTCGCAATATGATTTTAACCATCATTGGGGGTATTGCATTTTTAAGCTGTCAAGCTTGGGAGTGGAACCATTTATTCCATGAAGGTGCTTGGTGGGGTGCTAATCCATTCTTAAATGCAGATGGTACCGCAAGTTCAACCAACTTCACTAATTTCTTTTTTACGATTACAGGCTTCCATGGCTTCCACGTATTTAGTGGGGTGCTGATTAATATTATTATGTTGATCATGACTTTGTTAGATAAGTTTGAACAAAGAGGACATTACTTAATGATTGAAAAAGCAGGATTGTATTGGCACTTTGTAGATTTAGTTTGGGTATTTGTATTTACCATATTTTATTTATTGTAAAACAATTACTAGTAAGTGATCGGTATCGGCTTAGCTTACATGGGTTTAAAATAAACATAATTATAAATTAAGATTTTTATATGTCACATTCACACAAGGCAGACGCTAATCATGAAGCAAACAATGCTGCTGCAATGGCTGAAATTAAAAAAGTAACCATCCTATTGTCGGTATTAACTGTCATTGAATTAATACTAGGGTTTTGGATGATAGGCATTAGTAGCGCAGCACTCCGCTTAGCTATCAAGGGGGTGATTATTATTTTAATGATGTCAAAAGCATTTTATATTGTTGCTTACTTTATGCACTTAAAGCATGAGGTAAAAAACATGATCATGACCATTATAGTGCCATTATCATTGTTTGTTTGGTTTATTGCAGCTTTTTTATGGGATGGCAGCTCATTCAAAAATCTTCGTAATACCTATAACCCTTATTTTAAAGAACAAGCTACTATTAAGGTGGAGAAAAAGGAAGCTGAACATGAGGCGGTAAAGCATGAGGCGGTAAAGCATAAGTCTGGCGCAGGGGAAGTAAAGAAAAAACCTGCTGATGAAAAGTACTATTAATCCAATGGAAATTGTCGGATACTGGGCTAATAAAGTGTTATTTGTGAGAAGGTATTGGCTTGAATAATTTTTTATGAAAAAAAGATACGAACATCAACTAAAAAGAGAGGATCAGATTAAGGCAGGGGTATACGATGGTAGATACAAAGTAAAGGTTGTCCCCAATAAAAAAAAGAAACTATCCAAAGAAGGTGCTCGAGGGCCCTTCTCAAAAAATACCAAGCCATCCTTCTCCAAGGATGGTTTTTCTTTGAAGTCTAATTCATAACTTTGCATTAATAAAAAAATAATGTCTAAAAAATCGATCTACGGTTTATTCATCGCTTTAGCGGTTCCTATTTTCTGTTATTTGTGGTTAAAGTCCGCAAGTAAAACAGCAGTGACCATGCCCAGGCATTATTTATTGGACACGGTGATGGAGTCGGTGGTGGATGGTAAACAAATATCAGATTCAATTTGGCATACGACTAAAAATATTCGCTTGGTGAATCAATCAGGCGATTCGGTGAACTTATATGACCAACAAGGTAAAATTATCATTTTAGATTTATTTTTTACTAGCTGTGGTAGTATCTGTCCAAAGCTGACGAATAATATGAGTAAACTACAGCAGTCCTTTTCAAGGGGTGGAGATGTTCGAAAAAAATTAGATACTTCCATCGTTCATTTTATGTCTATTACGGTGGATCCATTGAGAGATAGTGCTTCAGTATTGCGCGAATACGCTAATAAAATGGGGGTGATATCAGATAATTGGTGGTTGCTTACAGGTAATCGCGATTCCATATACAAATTTGCATTTGAGGAATTAAAAATAGATAAATTTAGCAACGAACCTATTACCCCCGACTTTGTACATACCAGCCGTTTTATATTGATTGATAAAAAAATGCAAATTCGTGGATACTATTATGGCTTAGATTCCACTTCTATTTTAAAGATGGCGAAGGATGTAGGATACTTAATGTTGGAAAAAGATAAAAAGAAAAAAAGTAAAGTATTCCAGGACATTATTGACTTAAGCTGGTTGTGGTTAGTGATTGCGGTGATGGTGACTGGCTTTGTTTATTATTTTAATTCCAAATTTAATAAGCAAACAAAAAACTAGTGATGTAATTTTGAGATGAGTTTATTTAATAGCAGTAAAATTTGGAATAATGAATTGGAACGAATTTAAATCAAAGTATAAAAATGAAATTAGGGTGGGGATTATTGTGTTTATATCAATGATGCTTATACGTTTGGTTAAAAGCATTTTAAATAAATAGACCAATATAAAATTTAAGTATAATAAAAATTATAGAATTATGTTAGCACCGGTGATCAAAAAAAATGACAAACAAGCAAACACGGTCATAATTGTATTGTCTTTAGTGGTTTTTATTGCAGTTACTTTTTTAAGCAAGTTTAGCTTACAAGTTGAATTGCCATTTGATAAACATATTTTTGCTACCATGAATGCGGTTATTAATAGTATAGTAGCTATTGTGCTTGTATATGCTTTAGTTGCAGTTAAACAGAAGAAGTACCAACTGCATAAAAACTTAATGCTTACCGCACTAGTGCTTTCTGCTTTATTTTTGGTTACCTACATTGCACATCACTTATTAGCAGGTGAAGCTAAATATGGCGATACTAATCTTGATGGTATTGTTTCTGATGCTGAAAAAGCGATAGTAGGCAATGTGCGCCCTTTCTATCTAATACTTTTAACAACACATATTGTTTTAGCCGCAGTGATTCTACCATTTATTTTATTCACTACTTATCGTGCATTGACAGGGGAGTTTGAAGCGCATAAAAAGATGGCAAAACGTACCTGGCCTTTGTGGTTTTATGTAGCTGTAACAGGCCCCTTGGTATATATGATGATAAAGCCTTACTATAATTAAATCAAGAAATGGGCGATTTAATATTTATTGGAAGCGTTTTTTGTGCTTTAATAAGCGCTTATATTCTTCTTTTTAAAAAGAATATAGCACATCTTTTTTCTGATCAAATATTAGCTTTTTTATTTTTATGTTATAGTTATTGCACTATTGGGTATTTGTTAATATCATCTGGCTGGCTAATACATTTCCCTTTTTTATACCGCACTTCTGCACCCATAAATTATTTAATTCCCCCACTTGCATACTTGTATGTAAAATCAGTTTTAAACAACAAAAACAAATGGCAGTGGGTTGACGCGCTTCATTTAATTCCCTTCATATTAATATCTATTAATTATATCCCATTATTTACAATGAGCATTGAAAATAAAAATGCTATAGTAAAAATGGTAATAGATAATTATACTAATAATTATAATATACAAGATGGTTATTTGTCAGAAAATATACAATTTCTAAGACCAATACAAAGTCTCATTTATATTTTATTGCAGTGGAAGTTAATATACACTTTTAAAAAAAATAATAAAAGTGAAATATTTCAAGAACATACAGCGACCGTATTGACTTGGTTAAAAAAATTTACAATTGCAATTACATTTACGATCTTGACATTTTTAATTTTCGTCATAGGCGTCATCTACTCTTTAGGTACAAAACAATATATAAATGATATTGTATTTTATTCTTCCATACCAGTTGCAATAAGTTTATTTTATTTAAGTAGCTATTTAATTATTAATTCAAATGTATTTTTAGGACTTCCTTATATCGAGTACAACAAAAACAATATTAAAGTAGAATTTTTAGATAAAGTAAAATATGAAGCAGAAATTGAAGCCATTGAAAATCTCATTATCTATGAAAAACCATATTTAAAGCAAGGGTTTTCAATCAATGAGCTTTCTTTAAAATTAGGTTTGCCAGCAAAATTGGTATCCTTTTTAATCAATAGTCACTTTGACAAAAATTTTAATGACTTTATCAATTCCTATCGAGTTTCATATGTGGTTGATTCCATAAAGGCTGGGAACCTAAATAATTATACTTTATATGCTTTAGCAACGCAGGCTGGATTTTCAAACAAAACTAGTTTTGTAAATGCCTTCAAAAAGTTACATAATACGACTCCATCTCAATTTATTGCAAACATTGAATCAGAAATTACAGAGAATAGGCAGCCAATTTCATAGAAATTAGCAACTTTTCTGAATTATTGCCTTTGTTATTACTACCTACATCCGTTTATATATCTTATTTCACCAATTTTGATATACTAGCTCATTATTAATTGGCTGTATATATACATGAATAATAGAATATGTTGGTTATTTATACTTGCCCTATTTCCTGCATATTTACGCGCCCAATCCATCACCCCCAATACCCTAAATAATGGGGGCGGTTCAGTATCAATTATGGACTGGAATATGGGGGAATCTGTTTCAATCGCCAATTTTTCTACCCCCAACTACTTTTTAAATACTGGGGTATTACAACCTATGACGAGTATTGTCACTGCCATAAATGAATATGGTCCAGCAGTATATGGCAATCAAATTATGATTGGTCCTAATCCAACGACAAACCTTGTCCATTTTAAAGGAAACTTTACCCAAGCCGGTAAGTTATCCATACAGGTCATCGATGCTAAATCATCGGTGATACTTACCCATGAAGCTGGAACTATCATCAGTAGTTATGAAAAGGACATTTTCATGGACAGTTACCCTTCTGGGATTTTTTATATAAAAGTATTTTTTAAGCCTACCAAAGGCTTAGCTAAAACAGGCATTTATAAAATCATAAAATTATAATAGATCAATTCTAATTAAGCACCTATGCAAACGCGATCCGTACTTTTTAAGCTATTACTATGTTTATTTTTTATCGTAATGATAAAAACAAATAGCCAAGCCCAAACAGGATTAAACTTTCAGGGAGTAGCGCGTAGTAGCAATAATGTGATCATTGCATCTCAACAAATTAGTTTGCGTTTAAGTATCTTACAAGGAACAGCAACTGGAAGTGTCGAGTATAGTGAAACAAGAAAAGTAACCACCAATGCGCAGGGTTTGTTTGCAGTAGTGATAGGTGACGCCGATGCAATAAGTACCATGGGAAGTTTCAATACCATTAACTGGAAAAATACCCCTAAGTTTTTAAAAATCGAAATGGATGCAAATGCTGGTAACAATTACAACGTCATTGGGACCACGCAGTTTCAATACGTAGCGTATGCGCAATTTGCAAGTAGTGTGGATGCGGAAAATATAATAGGCGTTGTGCCCGTCGCTCGGGGGGGCACGGGTGCGACTAACCTTACTTCATTAAAAAC
>JAURIP010000043.1 GCA_030832695.1 Sediminibacterium sp.
AGGACCTATCTTTTCTTTGTTTTAAAGGGGAAGCCACCAACACATTATATAAAAATGATGGAGAAACTATTAAAATTTTGCTAAAAACCGGTCAAATAAGCACTATTTCACAAATTCAAAACGCTTTAATCAACGAAAGTCTCTCCGCCCCGGTGAAAAAATTTTACATTTGCTTGCTTAACGAATAACCCCTCATTCAATCCCTAGCGCATGCTACAATTTACTGCACAACAAATAGCTATAATGATCCAAGGTCAAGTGGAAGGGGACGCGTCTGTTGTAGTAAATAATTTTGGCAAAATTGAAGAAGCAAAAAAAGGAGATATTTCCTTTTTAGCCAATCCCAAATACGAGGAATTTTTATACACTACGCAAGCATCTATTGTTATTATTAATACCTCCTTGGTATTGAAAAAAAATATTTCGGCTACCCTTATTAAGGTACCTGATGCCTATGCTGCATTTGCAACTTTACTTACCAAGTATCAGGAATTAAAAGCACAACAATTACAAGGAATAGAGCAGCCCTCCTTTATTGCACCTTCGGCTAAAATGGGTAAGAACCACTATATCGCTGCATTTGCGCATATTGGAAATAATGTAAGCATGGGAGATGATGTTAAAGTTTATCCGAATGTGGTGATTGCAGAAAATGTAAGCATTGGTAATAATGTGGTGTTACATCCGGGTGTTATTATTTATTCCGATTGTGTGATTGGGAATAATGTAACCATCCATTCAAATGCCGTTATTGGAAGTGATGGTTTCGGATTTGCCCCAACGGCGGATGGCAGTTTTCAAAAAGTACCGCAACTAGGAAATGTAGTTATTGAAGATAATGTGGAGATCGGATCCAATACCACGATTGATCGTGCAACCATGGGTTCCACTTTTATCCGTAAGGGTGTGAAATTGGATAATCTTATACAGATTGCACATAATGTAGAGATTGGAGAAAATACAGTCATTGCCGCGCAATGTGGTATTAGTGGCAGTACCAAACTCGGTAAAAGCGTCATGATGGGTGGGCAAGCTGGCGCATCTGGTCACTTATTAGTGGCCGACGGGGTGAAGATTGCTGCCCGGAGTGGGCTTACCAAAAGCATCAAACAGGCCAATTTAGTGGTCACTGGCTACCCTGCTGGCGAGCATGGCGCGACCTTAAGAACGCAAATTCAAGTAAAAAACCTGCCATTATTGGAGAAAAGGGTCAAGGAACTTGAAATATTAGTGCAACAACTAGCCCAAAAAGGCTAATTCAACCTAATTTTACTCAAAATCATTGCTTTACATTAGCGAAGCATTAAACAAAAAAGCATGGATCAAAACTTTAATCCCGATAAGCAACACACTTTAAGCAAAAGTATCAGCATTAGTGGCACCGGTTTGCATACTGGGGTATTGGTGGATATGACCTTGACTCCAGCTAACCCAGGTTACGGAATCCAATTTCAAAGACTGGATTTACCCAATAAGCCGACCATTAAAGCGGATTGCGATTTAGTCACAGATACTAGCCGCGGAACCACCTTGCAGGTGGGTGATGTAAAAATTAGTACTGTTGAACATATTTTAGCTGCCTTAGTTGGGATGGGTGTTGATAATTTATTGATTGAAGTGAATGGTCCTGAGATTCCAATTATCGATGGCAGCTCAAGCCCGTTTATTGAAAAAATAGAAGCCGCTGGAATTTTAGAACAGGATGCTGCAAAAGCATGGTACAGTATTGATGAAAATATTTTTCACTACGATGATGAAAAGCGTGTTGAAATGGTTGCGCTTCCAGCACTTGATTATCAAATTACCACACTGATTGATTTTAATAGTCCAGTTTTAGGAACACAACATGCAGCATTAAAAACGATTAAAGATTTTAAAGCGGAGATTGCACCTTGTCGTACTTTTTGTTTTTTACATGAATTAGAAACCTTACTTGAAAACGATTTGATTAAAGGCGGCGATATTAATAACGCAATTGTGGTGGTGGATAAACCTGTATCAACAGCGGAGATGAGCCGATTGGCAAAAGTATTTAAGCGTGATAAAATTGAAGTGAAAAGCGAGGGCTATTTAAATAATTTGGAATTAAGATTCCCGAACGAACCTGCAAGACACAAACTGTTAGACGTGGTAGGTGACTTAGCATTAATTGGTTATCCAATTAAAGCACGCATTATTGCCAATCGTCCGGGGCATAGTAGCAATGTGGAGTTTGCGAAAAAAATTAAGCAGTACATAAAAAAGAATAAGCACGTTAAGGATGTTCCAGTGTATAATCCTGCAGAAACGCCTGTGTTTAATTTAGAACAAATTGAAAAAACATTACCGCACAGACATCCATTTTTGTTTATTGATAAAATCATTGAATTAACGGACACGATGATTGTAGGGGTAAAAAATGTTACTTTCAATGAATGGTTTTTCCCTGGTCACTTTCCAGGAAACCCAGTCATGCCAGGTGTTTTACAAATTGAAGCATTGGCGCAAACGGGTGGTATCTTGTGTATCAATGCCATGCCTAAAGGACAATACGATACTTACTTTTTAAAAATTGATAATTGCAAATTCAAACAAATGGTAAAACCAGGTGATACCATGTTGTTGAAAATGGAATTAACCTCCCCTATTCGTCGTGGCATTTGCGAAATGAGAGGCACGGTATATGTTGGAGGCAAAGTTGCTACCGAAGCTGATTTAGTAGCACAAGTAATTAAAAGAGCAGAATAAAAAAGAAGAAAAATTATGACACATCCATTTACCTATATTGATCCTAACGCAAAAATTGCATCCAATGTAAAAATTGATCCATTCACCGTGATTCATGGTGATGTGGTTATTGGAGAAGGAACATGGATTGGCAGTAGTGTAACAATAATGAATGGCACTAAAATTGGTAAAAACTGCCGCATATTTCCAGGGGCGGTGATTGGTGCTGATCCACAGGATTTGAAATTTAACGGTGAAAAAACAAATGTTGAAATTGGGGATAATACCACCATACGTGAATTTGTAACCATCAACCGAGGAACTTCGGATCGTTGGATTACCAAAGTAGGCAACAACTGTTTAATCATGGCGTATAGTCATATCGCGCACGATTGTATCATTGGCAATTATTGTATTTTAAGTAATAGTGTACAAATTGCAGGACATGTTACCTTGGGCGATTACGCTTGGATTGCAGGTGTGAGTGCGGTACACCAATTTGTAAACATTGGTCAGCATGCGTATATCGCAGGAGGAAGTTTGGTAAGCAAGGATGTTCCTCCATATATTAAAGCGGTGCGCAATCCATTGAGCTATGGCGGTGTGAATAGTGTTGGATTAAAAAGAAGGGGATTTGATTTGGAAAAAATTAATCATATCCTTGATATCTACAGATACATTTTTAGTAAAGGAATGAATACAACGCAAGCATTAGAATTTATTGAGGAAGAAATTCCTGCAACTGATGAACGCGATGAAATTGTAACTTTTATTAGAGAAAGCGGCAGAGGTGTTATTAAAAGATTCGGCAAGGGTGTCGTTGAAGAAGATTAATCCATATGCAAATTAGCTTACAACAAGCCAGCAAGAGATTCAATAAAGAATGGATTTTCAGAAATCTAGATTATACATTTGAGCTTGGACAACATTATGCACTTATTGGCAATAACGGTTCAGGGAAAAGCACTTTACTTCAAATTATAGCAGGCTATAGTAGCTTAACCAAGGGTTCTATTCATTGGAGTGGTAATGACCATACTACCATTTTTCAACAAATTAGTTTTGCTGCGCCCTACTTAGAATTAGTAGAGGAATTTACCACGATGGAACAATTTGACTTTCATGCTACATTCAAACCACTACAACCATCCATTTCAGTCAACGATATTATAGAACGCATTGGATTAAAAAATTCAGTGAACAAACAAATCAGGTATTTTAGTAGCGGAATGAAACAAAGATTAAAATTAGCATTGGCAATATTATCTGACACCCCCTTGTTATTATTAGATGAACCTTGTAGCAATTTGGATAAGGAAGGTTATCAGCTTTACGCCGAACTCATTCAACAATTTGCACAACACAAATTAATAATTGTGGGGAGCAATGACCCGCAGGAATATGCATTTTGCCAACAGCAACTAAACTTAATGGACTACAAAAAAGCCTAGCTTTTACTCGCGATCAATAAGTTCAAATCCGTATACTTTAAATTGAATTTTTCACTGATATAAAAATCAGTCAAAGCACCTTTGTACAAATAAATACCCTCTCTAAGATGCATTTGGTGCCAAATAATTTCAGACAATCCACCCAAATCTCCAATTTGCACTAACAAAGGCATCAATACATTACTAATCGCCTGGCTAGCGGTGCGCGCAAAGCCACTTGGTATATTGGGAACACCATAATGAATCACGCCATGTTTTATTCTAATAGGATTTTCATGGTTGGTCAATTCACTGGTTTCAAAACAACCACCGCGATCAATCGCAACATCAATTATGATACTACCTGGTCGCATCGCTGCAACCATGTCCTCCGTGACTACAATGGGTGCACGACTAAAGTCATTTCGCAAGGCACCTACAGCAACCTCACAGGTTTTTAATTGTTTCGCTAATATTTTAGGTTCCAATACCGAGGTCCAAACTCTTTGTCCTAAATTATTTTGAAGTCGTTGCAATCTTGAAACATTGTTATCAAACACTTTTACCGAAGCACCTAATGCGAGTGCATTACGGGTAGCAAATTCACCAATAATATCAGCGCCAATAATGACTACTTTAGTCGGCGGAACACCACTAATGCCCCCTAATAATACCCCTTTGCCTTGGTTAAAATTACTCAAGTACTGACCCGCAATTAACATCACGGCACTACCTGTAATTTCCCCCATGCTTCTTAGAATAGGATAGTTTTGATTTTCATCTTTAATATTTTCAATGGCGAGTGCGGTGATTTTTTTGGCCATTAATTTTTCCATCAACCCTTTTTCTAATGCAGTTAAATGCAAAGGAGAAATTATGGTTTGGTTCATTTGTAAAAAAGGCAAATCCGCTTCAACCGGAGGAGCTGTTTTAACTAATATGGGGCATTTGTAAACTTCGGCTTTGTCAAATACAATTTTAGCACCCGCTTCGGAATAATCCATATCGCTATACCTACTGCCTTCACCCGCATTGTGTTCCATTAAAACCTCATGGCCATTCGCTACTAAAACACTCACCGCCTCGGGGATTAAACCAATTCTGTTTTCTTGAAATGCAATTTCCTTTGGAATACCAATCATCAAAGGTTTACTCCTAAACTTAATATCTAAAACCTCTTCCTGTGTTTCATATGTAATGGAACTATCAATTTGGGGCTTTACAGTACTCATATGAACAAAATTTTAATGAAGATACAAAATTTGGATGGACAACTTAGGGTATAAAAATACGTCGGTGTTCGGGACCCAATATTTCAATTTCAATATGCAGGGCATCCGAAGGAATTAAGTTGATTGCTTTTTCAGGCCATTCGATAAAGCAATAGTCCGAATCGGCCATGGCCATTTCAACCCCTGCCCTACGTGCATCTCCGTCGTTTTCTAAACGATACCAATCCATATGATAAATCACTTTCCCAAGGCCTTGATACTCATTCATGATCGCAAAAGTGGGGCTGTTGACTCTATCCTGCACCCCTAATATCTTACATAGTGCAGTGATCAAAGTTGTTTTCCCTGCACCCATGGGCGCGTGAAAAGCCCACACAGATTGTGTGCCGAATTTCTTCATTAGGCTTTGCGCTACATCGTCGATTTGCGCTAAAGTGTAAATCATATCCATGTTGCAAAGATAAGTGAACATATACAATGTTTAAAAGGGTATTAATGCTTTATTATATGGGCAAAATGCTTCGTATCTTTACCCTATAAATGGTTTAAATATGGAATCAGTTCAATGGAAAGTAGATGGCATGAGTTGTACCAATTGTGCCTTATCCATACACAAATATTTACAGACAAAAGGAATTACTGAACCCAAGGTAAATTTCATGGAAGGTGAAGTGCAATTTGACATGCCCGAAAATGTAACCAAGGAAACAATTATCAAAGGCATTCAAGGATTAGGTTATAAAGTAAGAGGACAGGAGGAAGCAGGCGCTAAAAAAAAGTGGTTGGATAACAATGGAGAACGTGCACTATTT
This sequence comes from Sediminibacterium sp., assembly GCA_030832695.1. The sequence goes on from JAURIP010000043.1 coordinate 6,181, forward strand.
AGTTTTGTATTTACCCTACCCCTTTTGATACATATGTTACCAGGGGTACATATTCATTGGTTGATGAATCCCTATGTGCAACTTGGTTTTACACTCCCTGTATTTATTGTAGGCATGGGTTATTTTGGTAAAAGTGCATGGCATAGTATTCGCGGCGGTATTCCGAACATGAATGTACTGGTCGCCATTGGCGCTCTCGCCTCTTTCGGATATAGCTTGTATGGTACGCTGATGGAATTAGGTGTTGGATTTGCCTATTACGAAACCACCGCCACTATTATCACTTTGGTGTTTTTTGGTAATTATATGGAAGATGCAAGCATACAATCCACACAACGTGCATTAAAAGATTTAGTGAAGGCGCAAAAAGTAATGGCGAATATGATTGTGTTTGATGAAAATCACAAAGAAATTATTTTTAATGTAGAAAGTACCACCTTAAAAGTGGGCGATATAATTTTAATTAACTCGGGCGAGACCGTTCCGATGGATTCAAAAATATTATGGGGCGAAGCGAACGTCAATGAATCCATTGTTACTGGCGAAAGCGTACCCGTGCAACGCAAAAAAAATGAATTACTATTAGGCGGAAGCACTATACAAGATGGTAGTCTTAAAGCATATGTAACAGCAGTTGGCGATGATACGGTACTTGCCAATATATTAAAAATGGTGAAAGCAGCACAGGGTGAAAAACCACCCGTACAAATTTTAGCCGATAAAATAAGTGCGGTATTTGTTCCCTTGGTATTGAGTATTGCTGTTGCCACATTGGTATTAAATTATTTTTTTGCACATAATGCATTAGGTGAAAATATTGGCTTTGGAGAAAGCATGTTGCGCGCCATCGCCGTATTGGTAATATCCTGTCCTTGTGCTATGGGCTTGGCTACACCTGCAGCTATTGCGGTTGGCTTGGGACGAGGCGCGCGCAATGGGGTACTGTTTAAAAATGCGAAAAGTTTAGAAACATTTAAAGATATCAAGCAAGTTGTTTTTGATAAAACCGGCACTTTAACCACTGGGCATTTTTCAGTGGCACAATTTAAAATATTAGATGGTACAAGCGAAGCTGATTTTAAATCATTGGTGTATGCTTTAGAAAAATACTCAAACCACCCTATCGCAAAATGTATCAGCTTGGAATGGAAAACAAATACTGCCATCAACTGGGCTAAAATTGAAGAAGTGAAAGGCATGGGGATTAAGGCTACCGACAAGGAAGGCATTCAATATTGGGCAGGCTCATTCAAAACCTTAGTCGATCAAAACTACAAGGAGGATTCGCACAATATTTATGTTCAAAAAAATAACCAACTCCTCGGTTGGATTGATGTGGAAGATGAAATAAGGCCGGATGCAAAATTAGTCATTGAAATTTTACACCAACAAGGCGTTCACACCATTTTATTAAGTGGTGACCGACAATCCAAATGTGATAAAATAGGAAAAGCATTAGGCATACAAGAAATTATTGGCGAACAAAGCCCAGCAGACAAATTAACACAGCTTGATAATTTTGTAAAAAAATATCCTACGGCAATGGTGGGTGATGGCATTAATGACGCACCGGCACTGGCCAAAGCAACCATTGGTATTTCATTAAGCAATGCATCACATATTGCCATACAAACCGCACAGGTTATTTTAATGAATAAAGGATTGAAAAATTTACCAATGGCATTGGGTTTGGGTAAACGGACTTATGAAACCATTAAGGAAAATTTGATTTGGGCATTCTCTTATAATATTATTGCCATCCCTGTTGCAGCTTTGGGCTTATTAGGTACTTGGGGACCCACTTATGGCGCATTAATTATGGGATTGAGTGATGTGGTTTTGGCATTAAATTCATTAAGGTTATTTAAGAAAAAATTAGTCTAACCTTTTTGAAAACGACAGTACAAATATTAAAGCAATATTGGGGCTATGAAACATTTAGGCCACAACAGGAAGCAGTCATAGATGCTGTTTTAACGGGCAAGGATGTACTTACCTTACTTCCAACTGGCGCAGGAAAGTCATTGTGTTTTCAAGTGCCTACCATTACCAATGGAGGCGTATGTGTCGTGATTAGTCCTTTGATTGCCTTAATGCAGGATCAAGTAAAGGACTTATTAGATAAAAATATTTCAGCAGTCAATTTAGGGGGTCAAATTACACCCGATGCGGAGGATATCATTTTAAGTGATGCTAAAAAAGGGAAATATCAGTTTATTTATTGTAGCCCTGAAAAATTAGCACAAACTAACTTTCAAAATTTTTTATCTCAAATAACGATACAATTATTTGCGATTGATGAAGCGCATTGCATTTCGCAATGGGGCTATGACTTTAGACCGGCTTATCGAAAATTGAGTATTTTAAAAAAGCTTTTTCCTAAAGTGCCTATTTTGGCGATGACCGCATCCGCCATTCCATTAGTACAGGAAGACATCATCAAACAATTAGCATTACAACAACCAGCTGTTATCACGGACCAATTTTTAAGGGCTAATTTAAAATATAGTATTCATTTAGTTCCAGTAAAACTGCATAGTTGTCGTTTAATTTTAAACGAAATAAAAGGTGCTGTGATTATATATTGTAATACCCGAAACAATGTAAGTCAGCTAACCAATTTATTAAAAGCATACAAATACAAAGTGGATGAATACCACGCAGGGCTCTCTATTGAAACTAGGCAACGCAACCAAAAGGCTTGGATGAATGATGAAATTCAAATCATGGTGTGTACCAGTGCATTTGGCATGGGGATCAATAAAAGCAGTGTTCAAGCAGTGATTCATTATGATATTCCAGGAAGTTTGGAACAATATTATCAGGAAGCGGGAAGGGCAGGTCGCGATGGCCAAGGGGCTGCTGCCATTTTATTATTTCAGCAAAATGATTGGGACTACTGGAAAACAGTACAAGAAAAAAAGTATCCTTCCATCGCTACCATAAAAAAAGTTTACCAGGACTTGGCCGACTTTGTGCAGTTGCCAATTGGCATGGGTGAGAAACAACAATTTTTATTTGACTTTGATACTTTTTGCATGCGATTTGAATGGGATAAAATGACTGCACGCAATGCCTTGCAATGGATCGAGCAGGAAGGACATGTGAAATTTTCGCCCAGTTCCTTTAAGCCCTCCTTAGTGCAAGTATTGGCGGACCGTGGAATGATGGAGGATTTTGAAAAGGAAAACAA
>JAURIP010000141.1 GCA_030832695.1 Sediminibacterium sp.
TCCCCTTTGATATTAAAGTGGGTAGGGATGGTATCCGGTAAGCTTGGGTAAACATAAGCCGCATATGCAAAAGGGGCAGCTATCAACAATAATGCTAAAATTAGATTTTTGGTGCTGTTTTTCATAGGTATTGATTGTACCACAAGGTACTATTTATGACTAAAAAAATTTACTTTTGCTTCAAATTCAAAAAAATGAGCAAAGGACCTGTTTCTCAATTTATAGAACATCATTACAGACATTTTAATGCTGCCGCTTTAGTGGATGCCGCTAAAGGATATGAAACCCATTTATTAGAAGGCGGAAAAATGTTGGTGAGCTTGGCGGGTGCCATGAGTACTGCCGAATTAGGTATTAGTTTGGCGGAAATGATTCGTCAGGATAAAATTGCCATCATTAGTTGTACTGGCGCCAACTTGGAGGAGGATGTGATGAACCTAGTAGCGCATAGTCATTATAAGCGTGTGCCTAACTATCGTGATTTAACCCCACAAGATGAGTGGGATTTATTAGAGAACCATTATAACCGTGTAACCGATACTTGTATTCCAGAGGAGGAAGCTTTTAGAAGATTACAAAAGCATATTGTGAAGTTTTGGAAACAAGCAGAAGCAAAAGGCGAACGTTATTTCCCACATGAGTTTATGTATCAAGTTATTTTGAGTGGCGAGTTAGAACAATATTATGAAATTGATCCTAAGGACAGCTGGATTGTAGCTGCTGCTAAAAAGAATATTCCAATTGTAGTACCAGGTTGGGAAGACAGTACGACCGGAAATATTTTTGCGAGCTATGTGATTAAAAATGAATTAAAAGCGAGTACGGTTAAAAACGGTATTGAATATATGGTGGAGTTGACGGAGTGGTATCGTGCGAATAGTGGTGGTAAGGGGGTTGGATTTTTCCAAGTGGGTGGCGGTATCGCAGGCGATTTTCCCATTTGCGTAGTTCCGATGATGTACCAGGATTTAGAATGGCATGATGTTCCATTTTGGAGTTACTTCTGTCAAGTAAGCGATAGTACTACTTCTTATGGTTCTTATTCAGGCGCTGTACCAAATGAAAAAATTACTTGGGGTAAATTAGATATTCATACCCCTAAGTTTATTGTGGAAAGTGATGCCACCATTGTGGTGCCATTGATATTTGCTTATATACTTGGGCAATAGTTTCCTGAAAAGTTAGTCATTGAACTTAGAAAAAATACTGAATTATTTTCGGCTCCGCTCACTTCGTTCAATGTTCGTCAAATAATTGTATTTCTTTCTAAGTCCAATTAAGTAAATCGGCGCCCTCGTTTATGGGGGGCGCCGACACAATTATAAGAAAAAAATTAAAATGGGCCTTAAATTTCAGTAAGGCCCATTTTAATTATCGACCGGGCATATTCAATTTCAAATCTCTTTTCAACATATCTTCTCTTTGGGTAATCTCACAAGCAGTGTGATAAATCATCAACACTCTTTTTTGCATTAACTCAAAATTAATTTTTTCAATAGTATCAGTTGGTTTGTGGTAATCCGATTGCAACATACCATCATAAAAGAATAGGATAGGAACGCCTTTACGTGCAAAGTTGTAATGATCGCTGCGATAGTAGATTCTGTTTTTATCATTAGGATCATCAAACTTATAATCCAATATGATATTACTGGAAGCTTTGTTTGCAGCCTCGTTGATTACTGGTAAATCAGTACTAAGTTTATCATGACCAATTACATATACATAGTTTAAGGAGTCAGCAGTTAAACGCTCTGTATCAACGCGACCTACCATATCAATATTTAAATCAACAGTGGTTTTATCCAATGGAAAAATGGGGTGCTCTGAATAATATTCTGAACCCCATAATCCTTTCTCTTCACCACTTACCGTCATAAATACAATCGTGCGTCTTGGTTGTTTTCCTTTTTTTGCAGCAGCTGCAAATGCTTCTGCAATTTGCATGACACTTACTGTACCTGAGCCATCGTCATCAGCACCATAATAAATAACATCCCCTCTTTTACCTAAGTGATCATAATGACCTGTAATCATTACATACTCCTCTTTTTTATCAGTACCTGGAATGATACCTATTACATTACTGCTTTCTACATTTTCAGTTACTTTTTTTGCTGCGATATTAATTTCTACAGGGTAGTTTGCTTTTTTAATATCCTTAAAATCAGCAACAGTTAATTTACCTGTACTAACTATAGGTGTAATATTTGCAGCGACTTCGGGTGAAATGGTAGCCGATAAAAAGCCAGCAGCTGTCGTATTTGCTTTTAAATACATACCACCTTTGGTTTCAGTGGGAGATTTTTTTGGGAAGTCTGCTGTAATTATCAATATTCCTGCTGCACCTTTTGTGGAAGCGGTTCTTGTTTTAGCATAGGAAGATGTTGGATTATTGAACATGCCTCTTCCGCCAGCAGCAGCAGCTGTTGGCGCAGATCCGCTACCATCCAATACCACTACTAATTTACCCTTCACCTCTAAATTTTCATAGTCATTTATATTTTTACTTGGGTCAACAATACCGTATCCAGCAAATATTACTTCAGTAAAATTCAAATTACCACTAGTGATCCCTTGTAAGGAAAAATTAAAATCCTTATCCCATTCAAAAGTTTTACCTGCAACGACTAATTTCTTTTCCACCAATGCATCTTGGTAAACAGGGTACACTTGCTGGTAATTTTGGCCATTACCTGGCTGTAAGCCCATTCTTTTAAATTCTGATTCAATATAAGCAGCTGCTTTTTTTTGACCTAGTGTACCTGTTTCTCTTCCTTCCATTTCAGCACTAGCAATAATAGAAAGTTTTTGCTTTAGTCCTTCGGTGGTAATTACTTTTCCAAATTTTGTCAAAGCGTTTGTAGTTTGAGCAAAAGTAATATTGCTTATAAGCAATATTAAAATCCAAATCATTTTTTTCATAAATGTGATTTTGATGATAATTAAGCGCAACTAATTTTAGTTACCCTATTTTGATGTCTGCCACCCTCAAATGCGGTGGTCATAAAAATTTCAAGCATTTCTTTTGCCAATTCAATAGGCACATATCTCGCTGGAATACAAATTATATTTGCATCATTGTGAGAGCGTGTAAACTCGGTTACTTCGATCCTCCAACATAATCCAGCTCGAATTCCTTCATGTTTATTTGCTGTCATTGCAACGCCATTGGCTGTGCCACAGAACAAAATGCCAAATGCAGCTTCTCCTGTTTCAACACTTGTGGCAGTAGGATGTGCGAAGTCGGGATAATCAACAGAATCAGTGGTATAAGTACCAAAGTCCTTTGTAGTATATCCTTTTTCTTGTAACCAAGTGATAATTTCATTTTTATATTGTACCCCTGCATGGTCGGCGCCTAATGCAATAGGTTTTGAAGCATCAAACATGTATGACATAAAAAATTATTTTTATTAAAACTTTATTGTTTGTCTAGGTTAATCCCACTCTTCGTCCTCTGATTTTTTTACTGATTTATGCGCCCATCTTGAAACAATAATACTAAATTCAAATAGGGTGTATAATGGTATAAAAACGATTAATTGACTGTACCAATCAGGACTCGGTGTAATAAATGCTGCCACAATTAAAATAATGACTGCTGCGTATTTACGTGTTGTCGATAAAAATTTAGGGGTGATAATTCCAATCTTAGTTAATAAAAATACAATAACAGGCAATTCAAATGCAATACCACATCCTAATATCAAATTGGTTAAATTATCGAGGTAGTCGGCAAAAGTTGGTATGGTAGTGATAACGCCTTTAGTTCCTAATTGAAAGCTGGCTAAAAAATTAAAAGTGAATGGCCCTACTACGAAAAAGCCAAATGCGGCACCCAAAAAGAAAAAGAAGGATACCCAGAAAATCATGAACCTTGTATTTTTTAATTCCTTTTCCTTTAATGCTGGTTTTATAAAAGCCCAAATTTGATAAAATACAAATGGAAATGCAAGGATGATACCACCCACAAAGGCCATGCTAATACTACTTAAAAATTGTCCTCCAAAAGTGGTGCTTTGCATGGAAACTTTTACCGGAGGCATACAAAGGGAATCCCCTAAATGCAAAAAATGACTCAATTGGCAAAATACGCGGTAAGTAATAAAATCGGGATTAATAGGTCCTGTAATGACATTGTCCATGATCCAATCACGGTATAAAAACAGAATCAAAGAGGCAATCAATACGGCAGATAAAGAGCGAACAATTGTACCTCTTAAAACTTCCAGATGATCAATAAAAGTCATCTCTGAATTATCGCTGTTGCTAAAACGGTCAAATAGTGCCATACGTCAATTACAATGAGGGCTAAAGTTAAGGTTTAATAGGGAAAATGGAAGGCCAAAAGCTTAAAAATAATACTAGTGTATTTTAATTTTTACCTTTTCTATTCGGGTATCGCTTACAGCCAATATTTCGGCATCAAAATGGCTTAAATGAATCACCTGACGTAGCTTTGGAATGGCTTCGTTTTTATGAATCAAATAACCACTCAGGGTTTCAGCACTGTCCGCCGAGAAATCTATGCCATATTTTTCATATAAGTAGTCTAGCTCCAGACGGCCGCTAAAAACATATTCGGTATCCGATAACTTTTTCTCTAGAAATTCTTGCTCATCATATTCATCATCAATTTCCCCAAAAATTTCTTCTAAAACATCCTCCATGGTAACAATCCCCGCAGTGCCACCAAATTCATCCACGACCCAGGCAATGCTTTTACGCTTTTTTGAGAATAGGTTGATTAAATCTGCTGCGTTCATGCTTTCCGGAACCAATGGTATGGTGTGCAGTATGCTTGCAATGGAAGCAGGCTTTTTAAATAAGTCTAACTGATGCACATAGCCAACAATCGTATCTAAGGTATCATCGTATACAATTAACTTACTCAATTTTGTTTCCATAAAA